>CAZAGR010000152.1:0-6640 GCA_964484585.1 uncultured Propionivibrio sp.
TCATTATAAACGGTACTTTAGTAATTTCCATATCCCTTAGCAACTTCATAATAGCGAAAATAATAGCCCAAACCGGTCGTCGAGGTGCTTCCCGGCAGGGAAAGATACTGTGGATAGCTTGCTTCGAGATAATTGAAAATGCGGTCTGATTCTGTCGCCGTTGCTGAGGGCGGAATCACCGATGCGGACTTGACTAAGACCAGATTTTCCGCCCGAAGCGTACCGGATGCGGGCAAACTGACGATCGGCAAATTATCATACGGAGAACCACCCGCGTTGACGATGCGCAAGGTAGAGATATTGTCGGCGATCTTCATGCCGCTAGTGGTAACTTTACCAAACACAGTGAAGCCACCGTTCTGGGCATCGAGATTTAGTGGGTTGGTCGGATCATTATTGTTGGCCAGATTGACAAACCATTGGTTAGTCGCGCTGTTAGGATCTGACCCGAGCTTGGCCATCGCGACAGTGCCGCGGGCGTTCGAGCGGCTGGTACTGAATTCATTTCTGACCGCGGCATTGGCAGGAATAGCGATTGGCGAGACCGCGGTGCTTGGCCAGGCGAAGCCTCCACCCTGAATGATGAAGCCGGGTACGCTGCGATGGATGAGCGAGTTGGAATAGGCCCCGCGATTGACATAAGCCAGAAAATTGGCTACGGTCAGCGGTGCCGATTCGTCGTAAAGAGCGATGTCGATCGGGCCAACGGACGTTAGCAAACGGACCATCGTTGCTTGACTCGGCACAGCAAAAGCGGCCAGTACCAGCGCTGCCAATAAGCACTTCAAGTAACGTCGAAAATTGCAAGTCATCAAGCGAGCCTCTCAAAAACGAATTTGGCCAGAGCAACCGAAAGCGGGTTTGCCATTTTAAGCTGTATTGACCCACGGAAACCCGGATCTGGCCATGCAGCTTTGGATTGACGCCCTTTGAATTGAAAACACACGCGGTGCAAATTCGACTTAACATGGTTGTCTCGACAATGTGTTCCTAGGAGTGAATCAATGAAGCTTACCTCTGTACTAGGCCTTCGCTGCTGGTTCTGGGCACTTCTGTTGCTACAGGTCATTGCGCCAAGTATCGCGAGTGCCGCCGACGCTTTGCCGTCGTGGAATGAGGGAATAACCAAGCAATCGATCGTCAGTTTTGTTCAGCGCGTCACGCAGCCTGGCGGCAAGGATTTTGTGGCTCCGGCTGAACGCATCGCGGTGTTTGACAACGACGGCACGCTTTGGTCGGAGCAACCGATGTATTTTCAAGTGCTGTTTACCTTTGACCGGATCCGCGCGCTGGCGCCGCAACACCCTGAGTGGCAAGAGAAGGCGATCGTCAAGGCCTTGCTGGCAGGTGATATGAAGGCCGTGATGGCCGGTGGCGAACATGGCTTGATCGAGTTGGTTGTGATGGCGCATGCCGGCAACGATACCGAGGCATTGAACAAGATCGTCACCGACTGGATCACCACGGCGCGGCATCCGAAATCAAAGCGCCTCTACACCGAAATGGTGTTTCAGCCCATGTTGGAACTGCTGGCTTATTTGCGCGCCAACGGTTTCAAGACCTACATCTGCTCGGGTGGTGACTTGGATTTCATGCGGGCCTGGGCAGAGCGCGTCTATGGTATCCCGCCTGAACAGGTGATCGGCTCAAACTTCAAGTACAGCTTTGACCTTGCGAACGGCGTACCGGCGATCACCATCCAGCCTAAGTTTGAAGTACTTAACGATAATGCGATGAAGCCGGTCAGTATTCACCGTGCTATTGGCCGTCGCCCGATTTTGGCGTTTGGTAACTCCGATGGCGATCACGCCATGCTGCAATGGACCGCCGCCGGCAGCGGTGCCCGCTTGATGGGCTTGGTACATCACACCGATGGCGAACGTGAAGTTGCCTACGACCGTACTTCGCAAATTGGTCGTCTGGACAAGGCGTTGGATGAGGCTACCGCCAAGGCTTGGACAATCGCCGACATGAAACGGGACTGGAAACAGGTATTCCCTACTGAAACCAAATAGCAGGACAATTACTCACGCGAGGTGAAGTTGTTGAGTATTTGTGGCGATATTTCGGTGATCCCGGCTACCAGAGTCAGGCAAATCGAGCTAATCTGCGACACCACGACCACTAATTAATCCGCTATCGCGGAAATTCCATGGCAAAACCTAATTACAGTTTCGAAAAACGTCAACGTGACCTGCAAAAGCAACAGAAAAAAGTCGAAAAGCAGGCACGAAAAGCCGCAGCAAAGGACGATGCGCCTGCTGCCGAGGAGGCGACGGACTCGCCAGCCACATCAGCACCCGCCGAGCCCGGAGAAAATACTACGGGCGATTGACGGCAGGCACGACTAACGCGCTTTTTGCTCGGCGGTTACTACCTTCGCTTGCGTCGCGATGTCGGCGAGACACCTGAGAACCTGCGCCGTGCTCTCGACCATGCTCAGTACGTCGAACTTGAGTTCATGTTTAACGCAAAGTTCACGCACTTGTGCGCTGACTTTGGGCAGGTTATGGCGCGGCATGGTGGGAAACAGGTGGTGTTCGATCTGGTAGTTGAGGCCGCCGGTGAACCAGTCGTTCCAGAGCCCCGCATCAATATCGCGCGTCGATCGTATCTGAGCGCTGAAAAAGTCCTTGGGTTGGCTGAACACCTCACGTCCGCTGTGACCCTGCACAAAAACAATTGCGAGTAGTGCGCCGGCAACAATCTGGCTAAAAAGCGCGTAGAAAATGGCCAAAGGCAAGGGCAGGAAAAATAGTGCAATACCGAAGTGCCACACATAGTGCACGACAAGCAGCGCACATTCGCTTTTGCCACGACGACTGGTGCGCGCAAGATTGGCTGCATGAACAATGCTGCTTATGGCCCAGTTGAAGCGCGCAAATAGAAGGATAGGGAAAAAAAGTACGGACTGCAGGCGTATAAGCTGCAAGTGAACCTTACCGGATGCCGGCTTAAGCATGGCGACACTCCACGCCAGCAAGGGCAGGGTGTCGATGTCAGGGTCAATGGCGTGGAAACCGGCATTGAGTTCATTGGGCGCCGCATGGTGCAGATTGTGTTTGGTCTTCCACCAATCGGTGCTGAATCCCTGCAGGATATTGCCGAGCAGGTAGCCTACGGAATCGTTCCATTTGCGATTGACAAAAACTTGATGATGACAAAAATCATGTGCCAGCCATCCGGACTGTTGCCAAAAAAACCCCAGAAATACTGCGGCAAGTGCCGTCACAATCCAGGATTCACCGGCCAGTGCCAAAAGGGCTATCGATACCGCAAGGATGGCAAAATTGCCCGCAAGCTTGTTTGCATAATATGACTTGCTGCTCCTGAAGTGACCATTGAGCTGAAGGGTCGCGCGTAAGGTGCGGAAGTCCTGCACAAGTGCGGGCACCTTGCCAGCGGAGTCAAGTTCGCCGATGCAGCGTCGCGAAAGTTCCTTCCAAGCGGCTGGCGAATGAAAGCTGGTAAATACGTCGCTCGCGTCGCGCCCGGCAAAGGCGTACACCACGCGCCCTCCGGCATGTTGCTTGGCCCAGCCGCTCACATCGTAGACTTTGCCGCGGACAATAATCCAGCAATCGTCTTCAGTTGAGTGCAGCGAAACTTCTGCCAGACTGAAGCGAGCCTTGATGTGACTATCGTGCGGCGTGCTCAGCGCATCGCCTATCGCTGGTTGAATTGAAGGCATGAGTGAGATCCGAAGTTGGCACAAGGACGGAACCATTCACGCCGTGCGGCGGCAGTATCGCTGAGGCTATGGTTGCGGGTCAACGAGAATTCTTGACTTGACGACCGGAGTCAAAAACGGACTCGGCTGAATCTATCAGACCAAGGCAGGGGATTGGTTCTGCTCGCAGAGTTATGATGCCTTGGTCGTCGGATAGAACACCGGCTAACCGGCTAGCGCATGCAGTCGGGCGATGCGCTCTGCGGTGGCCGGATGAGTTGAAAAAAGGCCGCGCAGTCCCCCGCCCGACAGTGGATTCATGATCATCATCTGCGCGGTTTCAGGATGCGCTTCGGCCGAGTGCATCGGGATGCCACGCGCGTAGGCATCGATCTTGGCCAGCGCGCTGGCAAGGGCGCGTGGGTCTCCGGAAATTTCGGCGCCACCGCGGTCGGCCTCGAATTCGCGGGCTCGGGAAATGGCCATTTGAATCAGCGAGGCGGCCAGGGGGGCGAGGATCATCATTGCAATCGATGCGAGCGGATTGGCCGGGCGACCTTCCGAATCGCGTCCGCCAAAAAACATCGCGAAATTCGCCAGCATCGAGATTGCCCCGGCCATGGTTGCCGAAATGGTCGAAATGAGGATGTCGCGATTTTTCACGTGTGCTAGTTCGTGGGCCATGACGCCACGCAGTTCTTGCTTCGACAGCATCTGCAGGATGCCGGTGGTTGCGGCCACGGCAGCGTGTGCGGGATCGCGACCGGTGGCAAAAGCATTCGGCTGCGCTTCATTTATGATGTAGACGCGCGGCACCGGTAGTTGCGCCCGTGCGGCCAATTCCTGCACCATGTTGTAGAGGTAAGGCGAACTTGTCCCGTCTACTTCCTGCGCGTTGTACATGCGCAGCACCATCTGATCCGAGAACCAGTAAGCGTAAACGTTCATTCCGCCGCCAAGCAGCAAAGCGAACAACATGCCCTGAGCGCCACCAATGTAGGCGCCGATGGCACCAAAGAGCGCCATGATGCCGGCCATCAGGATGGAAGTTTTCAAATAGTTGAAGAACATGGTGCGCTCCGCGTTATGTGGCAATGGTCACCCGCAATCGGGCGGCTACCTAGATGCGGGTGTGGTGTCAAATTTCAACCGCTGGGTGGCAATTGAATTTGTTTCGCGAACTTAGGCTAGGGAGACACAAGCGCCCAACGCTCATGATCCCGCCAGCGTCCGCCGATTTTCAGATAACGCGGAGAGTATCCTTCCTGGGTGAATCCGCAGGCTTTAACGAGCGCGATGGAGGCTGTATTGCCGGGTTGAATGTTGGCCTCGAGCCTGTGTAGTTTCTGCTTCCCAAACGCTTGGCGAACGACAGCGCGCAGCCCCGCACTCATATATCCGCGTCCTTCGAAGCCGAAAAAGCAGTAATAGCTGAGATAGCCGCTGCGAAACAGGCCACGCACGATGTTGCTGATGTTGATAATGCCGACGATTTCATCTGAGTGAAGAAGGCAAACTAAAAAGGCAAGGTGATCAGGCTGCGACATACGTGCGATATACGCCTGAAATTTTGCCGGCGTGTCGGGCGCCGACACCCATGGCTGATGCAAAGGGCGACTTGCCCTGACGCGGATCAGGAAATCTTCTTGATCCGCGAGCGTCGGCTCCCGGAGGTGAATGGGTGACATAGGCGTTGTTTTATGCTGTGAAAGGTCTGTCGCGAATCGTCGCGACCATCACCATATAGTGCCATGAAAATCGGGGGCTACGCGCTGCCGGCAATAAAGTGGGGCGTAATCGCATTCAGGCCGGGCAGCCTTTACCAGCGCTGTGCTCCTTGCAACACTCAAGGCAAGTGAAACTCAAAGCAAACGCCGTCACTCGCGCAACGTACCTCGATATCACCGCCATGTGCCCGGATGATGGAGTGCGTAATGGCCAGTCCTAATCCGGAACCTTCATTGCCGTGCTGTCTTGCCCGGTCAACGCGATAGAAGCGGTCGAAAATCCGCAATAGATGCGCATCCGGAATCGGTTCGCCGGAGTTCTCGATTGTGATGGTGGCGCCGCCGCCTTCGGGATTCAAACGGATACGAATGCTTCCCTCACGTGGCGTGTGACGTATGGCATTTGAAATCAGGTTCGCCAATGCCCTGCGTAGCATCAATTTGTCGCCTGACACGTTCGCTGTTCCATCCAGTGATAACTGGAGAGATTTTTCCTCTGCGAGCGCATCGAAGAATTCAAAGAGTTCGCCGACCTCAGCGGCCAATTCGACCGGTTCTCGATTGGGAATGATCAAACCGTTGTCGGCCTGGGCCAGGAACAGCATGTCACCAATCATCCGGGCGAGCCGCTCGAATTCTTCAACATTCGAGGCAAGGACTTCCCCGTATTCCTCCGGACTACGGACGCGGGACAGAGCCACCTGAGTTTGTGTCATCAGATTACTGATGGGCGTGCGCAGTTCGTGCGCCAGATCGGATGAGAAATCCTTCAGTCGCTGAAACGACCGCTCCAGACGCGCCAGCATATCATTGAGTGTTTCCGCGAGGTCCGCCAGTTCGAGAGGAATGGAGTCAACCGGAAGACGGTAGTCAAGCCGGTTGGCGGTGACTCCCGCCGCCCCTTGACGAATGGAATGCAATGGGTGCAATCCGCGTCGAACCGCAACCCAGCCCAGCAGGCCAGTCAAAGCACTTGCGACCGCAATGAATATCCACAGCGTGCGCTGGAAGGACGTCATGAAATGTTCGTGGGGACTTATGTCCACCGAGACGGCGATCAACAAGGGTGGCAATCCCGCAATTCCCGTGGGTGCCAGGCCAATAAGGCCGCGTCGCGGCTGCGGACCCGTTGAACTGTGCTGTTCCCACACCAGACCCACGGTCGACTCGTGAGGAGCTCCATTCGCCAGCATGGACTCAGGAAAGTCTGCATCCGTGGCGGCAAAAAGCGTTGCACCCTGCG
>CAZAGR010000153.1:0-6625 GCA_964484585.1 uncultured Propionivibrio sp.
TGATCTCAAAACGTGACAAATGCTTGATCAGTTCATCGCGCGTCGCCTTCTGAGTGATATAGACATTGGCCAGCACATTGTTGGTGACGCGCAGGACGTCGTCGATTCGAGCCTTTAGTCGAGCGCCAGAAAGCCGTCAGAAGTACATCGACGAGTTTCAATCCAGTGCTGGTTTCAATGTGCTAATTCTGTCGCCGATCGCCGCTGGCTTTGGCCTGAACATCCAGGCCGCAAATCACGTGATTCACTTCACGCGCCCATGGAATCCTGCCAAAGAGGACCAAGCAACCGACCGCGCTTACCGCATCGGGCAAATCCGAGACGTTTCCGTATATTGCCCGACCATCGTTGCGGATGACTTTCTGACTTTCGAAGAAAAACTTGATCAGCTGCTTTCTCAAAAGCGCGGTCTTGCGAATGACATGTACAACGGAACCTTCGATGTTGCAGCTGAGGAGTTCGAAGAACTACTTAACGTCGGGTAGCAAAGCCGCTCAATAGACAATATGCATGCTAACGCTCGACCTATAACGCTTTTGCTGCGGCGCTGAGGGTGACCTCATGGGTGCTGTTGGCGTGGAGGTCTGCTCCGGAAGTCTGGATGATTGCGTCAACGACTCCTGCCGCGATACTCCCCAAGAACACCATCGCCACCTTGATTTGCCGAGAATTCGGAACCACTTTCTAATGATCAATGTTTGCTGGCGTTTAAAACAAAGACGGTTAGCGATGGCGTACCTCCTGCCCCGCCAAACACCTAGCAAACAAGCGCCCTTCGGGGCGTTTTGTTTTCTATGCCATTCAGTAGCGATACTCTTTGACGGTTCGATAGATCGACCATTGACTGAACGTCCTAGTGCAGTTGAACTTGACTCGGTATCCCTTTTCCTTCGCCGGACAACCAGCAAGCACCTGCCCTTCTGGTCATCCAGCTTTAGTTCATGCCAACCTGTCGCCGGTCAAACTTTGGTGAAAACCAGTTGCCCCCGCTCGACACTGACCTTTACGCAATCTTTGGCGGCGAACTTGCCTTCCAGAATCTGTTTCGCCAAAGGATTCTCGATACGCTCCTGAATCGCTCGCTTCAGTGGGCGGGCGCCGAACAAGGGATCGAAACCGGCCTCGGCAATTAGTGCCAGTGCAGGATCGCTCACGTCTAGACTCATCTCCAGTCGCGCCATGCGTTTTTCCAAGTACTGCAACTGGATACGTGCGATGCCCGCAATATGCTTTTGATCCAACGCATGAAAAACCACGATTTCGTCGATGCGATTGACGAACTCCGGACGGAAATGGGTTTTCACTTCACCCATCACCGCCAGTTTGATGATCTGATAATCGTCGCCCGACATTTGCTGAATCATCTGGCTGCCGAGGTTGGACGTCATCACAATCACCGTGTTCTTGAAATCGACCGTGCGGCCTTGCCCGTCGGTCATACGACCGTCATCAAGTACCTGCAGTAGCACGTTGAACACGTCTGGATGGGCCTTTTCGACTTCGTCGAAGAGAATCACCGAGTAGGGTTTGCGCCGCACCTGCTCGGTAAGATAACCCCCCTCTTCATAGCCCACATAGCCGGGTGGGGCGCCAATCAAGCGTGCCACGGAATGTTTTTCCATAAACTCGCTCATGTCGATACGGATCAGGTGATCTTCGGCATCAAACAGAAATTCAGCCAGCGTTTTGCACAACTCGGTCTTGCCGACACCCGTCGGACCCAGGAAAAGAAATGAACCGTACGGCCGGTTTTCATCCGACAGACCGGCCCGCGAGCGACGGATGGCGTCGGCAACCAGATGCACCGCTTCATCCTGCCCCACTACGCGCGCATGCAGCTTTTCTTCCATCTTGAGCAACTTCTCGCGCTCACCCTGCATCATCTTGCTCACCGGAATACCGGTAGCGCGGGAAACGACTTCGGCAATCTCCTCGGTCCCGACTTGCGTGCGCAACAGGCGATTATTCGCCGTCCCGCCAGCGCCGACTTTTTGAGCGGCCGCCGTGTTGGCCAAATCAGCCGCCTTTAACTGTTCTTCGAGTTTAGGCAGCGTTCCATACTGCAGTTCCGCGAGTTTATCGAACGCGCCTTTGCGTTGCAGATCCGCCATTTGCACACGCAGCTTTTCAATCTCTTCCTTGATATGCGTGGTTCCCTGCACCTGCGCCTTTTCCGCCTTCCATATTTCTTCAAGGTCGGAATATTCCTTGTCCAACTTTTTGATCTCGACCTCGATCAATCCAAATCGCTTCTTTGACGCCTCATCCTTTTCCTTCTTAACTGCCTCGCGCTCGATTTTCAACTGGATCGAACGGCGTTCCAATTTATCCATTACTTCAGGCTTGGAATCGATTTCCATCTTGATTCGCGCTGCTGCTTCATCGATCAGATCGATAGCCTTGTCAGGCAAAAACCGGTCGGTAATGTAGCGATTTGACAACTCAGCTGCGGCGACAATCGCCGGGTCTGTGATGTCAACACCGTGGTGCAATTCATACCGCTCGCGCAGCCCACGCAATATTGCCACGGTCGCCTCGACGCTCGGTTCATCCACCTGCACCTTCTGGAAGCGACGCTCCAGCGCTGCATCTTTCTCGATGTACTTGCGATACTCATTCAGCGTCGTTGCGCCGATGCAATGTAACTCGCCGCGCGCCAAAGCCGGCTTGAGCATGTTCCCCGCGTCGATCGCGCCTTCTGCCTTTCCGGCACCGACCATCGTATGCAGTTCATCGATGAATAAAATTATGCGGCCTTCGTCGAGAGCCACTTCTTTAAGCACAGCCTTCAGGCGCTCCTCGAATTCACCGCGGTATTTGGCACCAGCCAGCAGTCCCGCCATATCCAGCACCAGCACGCGCTTTTCCTTCAATGACTCAGGCACTTCACCATTGACGATTCGCTGAGCCAACCCTTCAACGATGGCGGTCTTGCCAACACCTGGCTCGCCGATCAGTACCGGATTGTTCTTGGTACGCCGCTGCAATATCTGTATCGCGCGGCGTATCTCGTCATCGCGACCGATCACCGGATCAAGCTTGCCGTGCCGGGCGCGCTCAGTCAGATCGAGACAATACTTGTTGAGCGCCTCGCGCTGCCCCTCGGCCTCTTGCGAGCCCACGTTTTCGCCGCCCCGCACAGCCTTCACCGCCTCTTCCAGCGCCTTGCGGTTTAGGCCGGCATCCTTCAACAAGCGACCCGTCTCGCCCTTATCACCACTCAAGGCCAACAGAAACATCTCGGAGGCGATGAACTGATCGCCTGCCTTCTGGGCTTCCTTGTCGGTGATATTCAATAAATTTGATAAATCGCGACCTACCGTCACTTCACCACCATGCCCCTCAACGCGGGGCAGTCGCTCCAACGCCTTGGCCAGCGCATTTTTGAGCCCTCCAGAATTGACCCCCGCCCGAGCCAGCAGCGAAGAGGCACCGCCATCCTCCTGATTGAGAAGTGCCAACAAAAGATGTTGCGGCTCAATGAATTGCTGGTCATTACCGACGGCCAGACTCTGGGCATCGGCGAGTGCCTGCTGAAACTTAGTGGTGAGTTTGTCAATGCGCATGGCAACAACCCTATCAAGTAGTGTGTTCAAACTAAATGAGGCAGTCGTCGCCAATTTCAAGTCGTCACAATCGCTAAACCGAGACGACGTCGGAACGGTCATGACCTGCTCCAATAGTGGTATCTTGCGGCGAAAGCTCAACTTTGGACACCCTCCACCGATGCCTGCCCACCCGTTGTCCTTCAGCGCCAACACCACTGACCGCCCCGGAGCTTCTTCCGTGGTGGCGTCGGCGCGCTGGATGGCTTTTTTGCTACCTCTGGCCACAATCTTTCTATTGGGAGGGTACCTAAGTTGGCGGGCCACCGTCGATTATGGTGACACCATTGACCAGGCATTTCGGACCAACGACCTGCGTGCAGAGGTTGTCGATGCTGCACTCACAGGCGCCTTGCACCGCATTGATCTTGCGTTGGCCGATGTCGTCTCGGCCAGTCTGGCTCAGGAAAAGTCCCCCAGACACAGTGACCTGAGCGTCTATTTGCGGTTGCTGCCCGGTGCGTCCGCCATGCTCATTACCGATGCAAGGGGGCGCGTAGTAGCGCATACCGACGCAACGCGGATTGGCGGCGATCTGTGGCAGCAGGACTACTTCAGCGTCCATTCAGGAACCAGCGGCAAGCCTACCAGCCTATATCTTTCGAAGCCTGTACCGTTCAAGGGAGTTCCACCCACACTGGTTGCCTCAAGGCCCATTCTGGATGCAGAGGGTGGATTTCGCGGCATTGTCGCGATAGTGCTGGCACAGGACGACCTGGCCGCCCGGCTCGGTTCTGTCGCATCACGGGCCAGTGCGTATCTCGCGCTCTGCGACCGACAGGGCACTGTTTTTCTCCATGTACCGTTTGATCCCGACTTCACGGCAGGTTCGCTGGCGAAAAACCCTGTGCTGACATCCCATTTTGACACCGGAAACCCAAGCTCACACCATCGCGTGAGCAGAGGATTGGGTGCGCCTTTCCCAGCCACCGACTCCTTGATCACGATCCGCGATCTAGCGAGTTACGATCTCGTCCTAGTGACCGGCGAGACCACAGACGAAGCACTCAAACCATGGGTCGAGCGCACGCTGGTCAGTATCGGCGTTTTGCTGATCTGCTCAATCGTCATGTTACTTCTAGGCAATATCGCGTCGCACCAACGTCGTCGCGAGACGCTGACCAGTTCGCGACTGTCTGCACTAGTGGAAAACTCGGAAGATGGCGTGATCATCATAGATCGCGAGGGCATCATCGGCTATGCGAGCCCTGCGGTAAGCACCCTGACCGGCTATTTTGACCAGCGAATTGTTGGCTCAGATGTCTTCAGTGTAGTCCATAGCGACGATGCCGCCCGGCTGCGCGAGTTTTTGGCGAGATCGTTGAGCGGCAAGGGCGGCAAGGAAGAGCTGAGCTACCGAATCAGAAAGAAGGACGCCGGCTGGATCAATGTTCAGGGCCGCGCCTCCGCACACTTTGATACGCCCGGAATCGAGGGCGGAGTCATCGTGTTTCGCGATGTCACCGATAGAAAGGAAGCTGAAGAGTCGCTGCGCCGCAATGAAGAGAGCCTGCGTAAAGCACAGCAGGTGGCCCACCTTGGAAGCTGGCGCCGCGATGCCGGCAGCGAGCTTCTCGAATGGTCTGATGAGACCTACCGCATCTATGGCCTAACGGTCGGCACTCCGGTTTCGCTGCAGCGGGCGAACGAATTCGTCCACCCAGACGACCGAGCCATGCTGCGAAGCGAATGGGCCGCTGCACTCAGCGGTCAGGACTACGATGTCGGCCATCGAATCATTGTGGAAAATGAAACTCTCTGGGTTCAAGAGAAAGCCGATCTGGTTTTCGACAAGGCGGGTAACTTCGTCAGCGCAACAGGAACCGTGCAAGACGTCACCGCCCAACATGCTGCCGCAACCCAACTCAGCGAGCTTCTCGACTTCAACGAAAAAATCATCCATGGCGCCCCGGCGGGCATCGCGGTGTATCGCGCCGACGGACCTTGCGTCATGGCCAACGAAGCCATGGCCAGAATTCTTGGCGGCACCCTTGAAGGCCTGCTGCAGCAGAATTTCCTGCGCATCCCCTCCTGGCGGCGCACCGCGCTGCTTGACGCGGCGATGGACGCATTGCAGCGTGGCGTCAGCGTCCGGCGGCGCGTCCACGGCGTGACCACATTCGGTGCCGATGTGTCGATCGAAGCGGAGCTGTCGTCCATCATGCGCCAGGGCGCACCGCATCTGCTGCTGGTGATCAACGATATTTCCGAGTTTGAAATGTCCGAGAATGCACTTAAGGAGGCGACCAAACTGGCGGAAGAGGCCAGTCGCGCCAAGAGCGAATTTCTGGCCAACATGAGCCACGAAATCCGCACGCCGATGAACGCTGTGATCGGTCTTGCGCAGCTAGCTCTCGACCAAGCCACCGAACCATCGATTCGCGACTACCTGCGACAGATGTACACCTCGTCGACCACCCTGCTGGGCATCATCAATGACATTCTTGATTATTCCAAGATAGAGGCAGGCCAGCTCACGATAGAAAGTCGCAACATCAATATCCGCGATCTCACAGCCAACTTCGTGGGTCTGTTCAGAGTGCAGGCCGGGCTGAAAAACGTGCAGCTGCTGACCGAAATTGCAGACGACGTTCCGGCGCGCGTCATCGGCGACGTAGTGCGTCTGGGGCAAGTCCTGACCAACCTCGGCAGTAATGCGCTGAAGTTCACCGAAGAGGGCTCGGTACATCTGAATATCCGTCGTGCATTGGATCCTGCGGCGGAGCGCCGTGTCGCCAGCGCCGAGATTTCGGATACCGTTCGCCTCGAATTCAGCATCAGCGATACCGGTCTGGGCATGAGTGCAGAGGACGTCCCACATTGCCATCCAGGGGACGGCACCCTCCGGCGGGCGAATCCCGTCCGGGGACCTGTCGAGCGACACGGACTTGAGGGTCGTGGTGTCGATCCAGCGGACCCTCATCACGTCGTTGGCGTACTGGTCGGCCACCGCCGCCGCGAGGCCCGCTGGGCTGGTATGCGCGCCATCAAGGAGCGACGGCTGTGCGTGTTTACCGTGG
>CAZAGR010000154.1:0-6568 GCA_964484585.1 uncultured Propionivibrio sp.
TGCGAAAGATTCGCCGCAAGTCGGCGGATCTTCTCGCTGTATGGACGGGCGGCCCTCATCCGCTCCTGCGCCTTGCGCATTTTGGATGCAGCCACCATCTCCATCGCCTTGGTGATCTTGCGCGTGTTCTGGACGCTCTTGATCTTGGTGCGTATCTCTTTACTGCCCGGCATGATCGCCCTTCATTAACTGGTCGTTACGGTTCTCGACAGGACTCAGGCCCAGGACTTCTTGAACGCCGTGATCGCGGCTTTGAGTTCAGCCTCGGCCTCTTTGTCCAGATCCTTCGTAGTGTCGATTTTGCTCACCAGAGCGGCGTGTTGCTGATGAATGTACTGATGCAGAGCCGCTTCGAACGGCAAGATGCGTGGCACATCGACATCATCCATGAAGCCTTCATTGGACGCATAGAGCGAAATCGCCATGTCGGCAACGGAAAGCGGCGCGTACTGCAATTGCTTCATCAGCTCCGTGACCCGGCGACCGCGTTCAAGCTGCTTGCGTGTGACTTCATCGAGATCCGAGGCAAACTGGGCAAAAGCCGCAAGTTCACGATACTGCGCCAATGACAGCCGAACGCCGCCGCCCAATTTCTTGATCACCTTGGTCTGCGCCGCACCACCCACCCGCGACACGGAGATACCGGCATTCATGGCGGGACGGACACCGGCATTGAAAAGATCGGTCTCGAGGAAGATCTGGCCATCGGTAATCGAAATAACATTGGTCGGCACAAACGCCGACACGTCGCCAGCTTGCGTTTCAATGACAGGCAATGCCGTCAACGAACCCGTCTTGCCTTTGACTTCTCCGTTGGTCAGCTTTTCAACCCATGCTTCAGAGACGCGCGCGGCGCGTTCAAGCAGACGGGAGTGAAGATAAAAAACATCGCCGGGGTAGGCTTCACGGCCCGGAGGACGGCGCAGCAACAACGAAATCTGCCGGTAGGCCCACGCTTGCTTGGTCAAATCGTCATAGACAATCAGTGCGTCCATGCCGCGATCTCGAAAGTACTCGCCCATGGTGCAACCAGTGTAGGGTGCGATGAACTGTGTGGCGGCAGAGTCAGACGCTGTTGCCGCAACGACAATGGTGTATTCCATCGCGCCGTGCTCTTCCAGTTTGCGTACTACGTTGGCAACGGTCGATGCTTTTTGACCAATCGCGACATAGATGCAGAACATGTTCTGCCCTTTTTGATTAATGATGGTATCGACAGCAACGGCGGTTTTGCCCGTCTGACGATCGCCAATGATTAATTCGCGCTGACCGCGGCCAACCGGAACCATTGCGTCAATAGCCTTGAGGCCCGACTGCACTGGCTGCGAAACGGACTTACGCCAAATTACACCGGGAGCAACTTTTTCAATCTTGTCGGTCTGTTTTGCATTGATAGGACCTTTGCCATCAATCGGCTCGCCCAGTGCATTGACAACGCGACCAAGCAACTCGGGGCCGATCGGCACTTCGAGAATTCGTCCGGTACATTTGACGGTATCGCCTTCGGAGATATGCTCGTAATCGCCCAGCACCACGGCACCGACCGAATCGCGCTCCAAATTCAACGCCAGACCGAAGGTATTGCCGGGAAACTCAAGCATTTCGCCCTGCATAACGTCAGCCAAGCCGTGGATTCGGCAAATGCCATCGGTAACGGAAACCACCGTGCCCTCATTGCGGGCGGTGGCCGACAGCTGCATATTCTGGATCCGGGTCTTGATCAGATCGCTGATTTCGGACGGGTTCAAATTCATGGAAAACTCCTAGTTCTTTAATGCGGTGGCCATGGCCGCGAGCTTGCCGCGGACCGAGGCATCTATGACTTCATCGCCGACGGCAATACGAACGCCACCGATTAGCTCTGCATCAACCTTGACTGTCGCCTGAATGCGGCAACCGAACTTGCGTTCAATGTCGGCAACCAGCGCCTGCAAGGTACTTCCGTCAAGCGCGAACGCCGACGTAATCTCGGCATCCCTGATTCCCTCATGCTCATGCTTGAGGTGATCAAAAATTTTGCTGATTTCGGGCAGCACACCAAGGCGATCGTTATCAACCAGCACGCGGACGAAATTTTGCTGATCCGAAGAAAGCCCGCCTTGCGCTTTGCCTCCGGCAACGTCGAGACACAACTGAGTCAGCTGATCGGGCGTCAATCGCGGATTTCCGATGCACTCGGTCATCTCCTCGCTTGCCGCCACGGCCGCCAATCCCGACAAGGATCCAGACCAAGCGGCCAAGGCGTTGGCGGCTTTAGCAAGCTGGAAAGCTGCCTCTGCATAGGGGCGCGCCAAGGTCACGTTTTCTGCCATGACGGATCAGAGCTCCAGCTTTAGTTGCGTCAGCAACTCGGCGTGCGCCTGCGCATTTATTTCCTTGCGGAGAATGCGTTCGGCTCCGGCAACTGCAAGTTGCGCCACATGGTCACGCAGTGCCTCTTTGGCTCGCTGCGAAGCAGATGCGGCCTCCGTCCCGGCAGCCTCACGAGCTGCCGCAACAATGCGCGCCGACTCATTTCGGGCCTCTTCAATCAGCAGTGCCGCCTGCTTCTCGGCACCGCTGCGGAACTCGGCTGCCGATTCGCGCGCCTTGCGCAACTCGTCGGCGGACTTTTTTTCCGCGTGAGCGAGATCGGTTTTCGCCTTATCTGCCGCCGCAAGTCCTTCAGCGATCTTCTGCGCACGCTCGTCAAGCGCCTTCATTATTGGCGGCCACACGAATTTCATCGTGAACCACGCAAGTATGAAGAACACCGCCAGCTGCGCAAATAGCGTTGCGTTCAGATTCACGTTATCGCTCCTTCAGGATGCAAGTGCGATCACTTGAGGACGAAAGGATTTGCGAACGCAAACATCATCGCAATACCCACGCCAATCAGGAAAGCGGCATCGATCAATCCCGCCAGCAGGAACATTTTCGTTTGCAGCGCATTCATCAACTCGGGCTGGCGTGCTGATGCTTCGAGATATTTGGAGCCCATGATGCCGATTCCGATACACGCGCCGACTGCGCCCAAACCGATGATCAGGCCAGCGGCCAGAGCAACAAACCCAAGAACGTGTTCCATGACAACTCCTTTTTTACGAGATTAAGATGAAAAATTTTGCAGCAGAAAAAACAACACTTGGTTAATGCGCCTCATGTGCCTGGCCGATGTAGACCAAGGTCAGCATCATGAAGATGAAAGCCTGCAACACAACAATAAGAATATGAAATATCGCCCAAATGGTACCTGCTACCACGTGCCCGAAAAAGCCCATGACGGTAGCTGTGCTGCCCATCAGCGCAATCAGCATGAATACGAGCTCACCTGCATACATGTTGCCAAACAAACGCATTCCATGTGACACCGTCTTGGCCATGAACTCAATCATTTGCATTGCAAAATTAACGGGATACAAAAGCGGGTGATTGCCAAATGGCGCTGTAAACAACTCATGAATCCAGCCACCAAAGCCTTTGATTTTGATGTTGTAGTAAACGCACAACAGGAGAACGCCGATAGACATACCCAGCGTTCCATTCAGGTCGGCTGTCGGAACGACGCGTTGATAGTGAATTCCGAATAGCTCGCCGACCTTCGGCAACAAGTCGACCGGCAAAAAGTCCATCGCGTTCATGAACAAAACCCATACGAACACCGTCAATGCAACCGGTGCGATAAAACTGCGGTCGCCATGGACGATGGCTTTGGATTGGGATTCAACCATTTCAACCAAAATTTCGATGGCCGCCTGAAAGCGCCCCGGAACGCCTGAAGTTGCACGACTGGCAGCCCGCATGAGCAAAAACACCGCCAACCCACCCATGCACACGGACCAGAAAAGCGTGTCAATATTCAACACAGACCAGTCAATCACGGCCGCTTGTTTATGGCCGGTACTCGTCAAATGTGTCAGGTGGTGGCCGATGTATTCGCCTGCGGTGGGTGCGTGCTCGGTGCCAGTCGACATAGTCAAGTCTTTAACAAAAACGCAAACAAATTTGCTTTCAAGGCCACGAAAAGTCCAACGAGCAAAGCCAGCCAATGCACGTCGAAGCAATACTGCGCAGCCGCCAATATCAGTATTGTGGCAACAATCTTGATCAGCTCACCGACAAAAAATGTCGCCGCACTGGCCTGACCGCTTGACGCTGCGGCACTCAATCGAAGCACAAACAGCAGGTTTGGAAGAACATAAGCGGCACCGCCAAAAACAACCGACACCGCTTCGCGCATTCCAACCAAGAGACCTGCCAGCCCCGCCGTAACTAAAGTCGCCACCAATTGAAGCAACACAACCTTAAACATTGCAAGACTGCGCAAGCATCAACGTCGTGGAAATATAAAGCCTAGCGCCAGACCTGTCAAACAAGTTTGCCTTACGCTCAAAGATTGTACGCAGTCCGCACAGGACAAAAGTCGGCGCTGGCGACACGGCGCGATTCAGCCGGGAATCTTTGCAAAACGGGCAATAATGCCATCCAGTTCATCCAGGCTACTGAAGCGGACAGTCAAGGTACCCACCCCCTTGTGGTTGGCAGTAATCTTGACTGTAGCACCAAGGTTGTCTGAGAAATCCTCCTCAAGGCGAGTCAAGTCGCGGTTGATCGCTTTGGCCGGTTTTTCCGGCGCCGGAGGCGCCAATTCGCGGGCGACCAAGCGCTCGGTTTCTCGCACCGAATATCCCTTATCAGCAACCAGCACGGCCAAGCGCAACTGCTCCGTCTTGGCCAGCGGCAGCAAAGCGCGAGCATGCCCCATTTCGATGTCGCCAATCATCAACATTTCCTGAACCGGCGGTGAAAGTTGCAGTAGGCGGAGCAGATTGCTTGCGGTTGACCGCGATCTACCCAGCGCCTCAGCAGCCTGCTGGTGGCTCATTTTGAATTCATCGATCAGACGTTGTATGCCCGCGGCTTCCTCGAGTGGATTCAGATCTTCGCGCTGAATATTCTCGATCAACGACATGGCCAAGGCAGCATCGTCAGGAATTTCCCGAATCAGCACCGGCACCTCGGTCAAGCCGGCGATTTGCGCCGCCCTCCAGCGACGCTCCCCGGCAATAATTTCATAACGTTCCTTGCCGACCGGACGCACTGAAATGGGCTGAATCAAGCCTTGCGCACGGATAGAATCGGCGAGTTCTTCCAGAGATCCAGGATCCATTCGTGTCCGCGGCTGGTACTTTCCTGGTTGCAGCGCATTGACCGGCAACATGGCCTGACGCTGACCTTCCGGCGATGTATTTGAGCCCAGCAGGGCTTCCAGGCCGCGACCCAGACCTTTCATGCGAGTTGCATTCATATCACTCTTTCCAGTTTCGTACGCGTTCTATCATTTCCACCGCGAAGGCAAGGTAGGCCACCGCGCCCTTGGCATTTTTGTCAAATAGCACACCCGGCACGCCATAGCTTGGTGCCTCCGCAAGCCGCACATTGCGCGGCACCAGAGTCTTGAATACCTTGTCGCCGAAATGCTGTTCGAGTTGCGCCGACACTTGATTGGATAAGGTCGAGCGGGTATCAAACATCACGCGCAACAAACCGATGATTTTCAAGTCAGGATTCAGGTTGGCGTGCACTTTCTTGATGGTATTGACTAAGTCAGACAACCCCTCCAGCGCGTAATATTCACATTGCATTGGAATGATCACGCCGTGCGCCGCGCACAAGCCATTGAGGGTCAGCATTGAGAGTGAGGGCGGGCAGTCAATCAGAACGAAATCGTACTCATCACGATGCAAACCTAGCGCCGCTTTAAGGCGCTGTTCGCGCCGCTCAAGGTCCACCATTTCAACTTCAGCCCCGGCCAACTCACGATTAGCCGGCAGCACATCATAGTGTCCGGTCGGCGATGCCGCTCGTGCATCGGCCAATGTCGACGTTTCCAGCAGCACGTGATACACGGACCGCGCCAAGGAGCGCTTATCCACGCCGCTTCCCATCGTGGCATTGCCTTGCGGGTCCAGATCCACTAATAGCGTACGCTGACCATTGGCGGCGAGTGCCGCCGCCAGATTGACTGCGGTGGTGGTTTTACCCACGCCACCCTTCTGATTGGCAATCGCGAAAATATGCATACTCAAGTCTTTCCCAAAACGATCAAATGACGTTGTGCATCAAGGCCGGGGACTCGAATTGGCACGCTGGATTCAATCTTCCACGCATTCGGAAGCGGCACTACCTCAGCCTCCGACCAATGGCCTTTCATCGCATACATCCGACCGCCTGCAGCGCACAGGTGCCCCGACAAAGCGACAAAATCGGCGAGAGCCGCGAAAGCGCGGGAGATTACCGCATCGAAGCCATCTGAGGGAATCTGTTCGACCCGGGCGTTCATCACATGAAGATTCTCCAGCTTCAGCTCCAACTTGGCTTGACGCTGAAATGCGGACTTTTTTTCCACGGCCTCGATCAGGGTGACCTGCCAATCCGGGCACGCTATCGCCAAGGGAATTCCCGGCAATCCCGCACCACTGCCCACGTCGGCAACTCGGACCAACTGCCGTGCCGCCAGCGCCGACTTTTTTAAGGTTGGCAATATGACCAAAGAATCAAGGAGATGCTGCGTCACCATGGCGTCAAT
>CAZAGR010000155.1:0-6532 GCA_964484585.1 uncultured Propionivibrio sp.
GGCCTTGACCGCCCGGATGCCGGTTTGGCTGTGAGACGACCCAGGGCCAAGCCAGGCCGTGCGCTCAATCGATGTGCCAGATGACCTTCCGACGCTGCGTAACCCATTCCTCGTATAGCTTCGCGTAAGCTTCCTCGATTTTGTTGCGCTTGACTTTCATCGTCGGCGTGACAAAACCGTTCTCGACCGTCCAAGTGGTGGTGACCGCAATGAGGCAATCGAGTTGCTCATGGGGATCAAGCTTGGCGTTGATCTCCTTCATGTGCGCCCCCAACGAGGTCTCCAGTTCAGCACGCAATCCCGTATCCCTTGCCCGCTCAATCGCTTCAGCGGAAAGCATTACGATACCGAGTGGCTGCCCGAGATTGGCGCCAGTCACCACACAGGCTTCAACCGCGGGATGATTGACCAGCTTATCCTCGATGGGTGCCGGAGCAACATATTTTCCCTTGCTGGTCTTGAACAGATCCTTGACCCGACCGGTGATACGTAGAGCTCCCGTCTCATCCACAGAACCCTTGTCGCCCGTCTTCAACCAGCCATCATCCGTGAGCGTCTGCCGGGTCAGCTCAGGTTCCTTGTAATAACCCAGCATGACGCAACCGCCACGCATCTGAATCTCGCCGGTGACCGGATCGATTCGCGAATCAACGCCAGCGTAGGGAAGCCCGACCATTCCGGGACGGGGCTTGCCGGGCAGCGTCGCATGCGACAGGCCACAGTTCTCGGTCATGCCATACACTTCAACCAGATCGAGACCCAGTCGTTGATACCACTCTAGCAAGGCCGGCGGCATGGGCGCCGCTCCGCCTGCGGCAAAAACGCAGGCATCGAGGCCAAGCGCTTTGAGCACTTTTCTGCGCACAAAGCCGCCGATGATCGGCAATCCAAGCATGCGCTGCAATTTTTGCGGCGGCATCTTGGCATGCACACCTTGCTGAAATTTGACCCACAGGCGCGGCACCGAAAAGAAAACGGTCGGGCGCGCGCGCCTCAGATCCTGAGCAAAGCTCTCGAGCGATTCGGCAAAAAACACATGCACACTTCTCGCCAGCCAGGAGTGTTCAACCAGCATGCGTTCGGCGATGTGCGATAACGGCAGATAGGACAACATGCGCGCACTATCGTCGACTGAGATGCGTTTCAAACCGGAGTCAATCGACCAGGCAAACGTATCAAAGCTGTGCATCACGCCCTTGGGATTACCCGTAGTGCCGGAGGTATACATCACGGTGCACATTTCCGCGCCATCCCGGACCGGGTTCCCCTCCAGCGGAGCGGTACGGGCAATGATGTCGTCCCAGGTAGGAAAGCTGTTCTTTGGCGCCAGCGGAAAACTGATACAGGGCAGCCCAGCGGGAACGCCCTGCTTCATGGTCTCCCAGTCGTCCAGTTTGCCGACAAAGAGTAGTCGCGATTCACTGTGTTCCAGAATCTGGCGAACCGTGTCAGCCCCGAGCGTCGGGTAGAGCGGCACCGATACATAGCCGGCCATCCAGATGGCCATGTCGCTCATCAGCCAATGGGCGCAGTTTTTTGACATGATGGCGACGCGCGCGCCGGGTTCGAGACCCAGGCTCTGAAGGTGGGCGGCCATACGCCGCACTTCGCCCGCAATATCGGCCCAAGTGTAGGCGAGCACATTGCCGCCGCCTGTCGGCTGGGTCAGCGAGACGCGTTGAGGTGCAGTTTTTTCCCAGTGGTAAAAGCGTTGCAAGGCTAGCGAATCCGGTGAGACATGACTCATGGTCGGGCTCCGTGATGATTGACGTTCAGGAACTGCAACTACGTAATACGGCGGCAAAGTATCACTGAGAGCGACCATCATCGTCAATCGCCCGGGCAATGAAATTCCGCGGCACCTTGGTTCGCGGCACACGGCCGGAGAACCATTGCCGCACGTCATCGTCGAGGCCGATACCATGCATATAGTTGTAAAGCGCCTTGTTCAAGGCCTGTCCAAGGGCAGCGTGATCGACGCCGGTCGAGTCGACGAACTCCACGTCGTTGGTGGCAAAGGAGATGGGCGGCAGGGGCTTGAGTTTGACGCCGTATGCAGCTGGGTCCATCCCGACCGGCGAGTGCACCGTACAGGCAAAGCGGTGAAAAAAGCCGGACTGGATGCAGCCGGCGGCAAAGAGCTGACGCACGTATTCCAGCGCATCGACGGTGTCCTGCACGGTCTGACTGGGAAATCCATACATGAGGTAGGCATGGACAAGGATGCCGGCATCGCTAAAGGCTCGCGTCACCTGCGCCACCTGGGTGACCGAAACACCTTTTTTCATAAGTTTGAGCAATCGGTCAGACGCCACTTCCAAGCCTCCCGATATGGCGATGCAACCGCTGTCGGCAAGTTGCTGGCACAGCTCCGGCGTAAATGATTTCTCAAAGCGGATATTGCCCCACCACGAAATGGAACGCTCACGCCTCATCAGTTCCTCAGCCAATCCCTTCAAGGCTTTTGGTGGCGCGGCCTCGTCGACAAAGTGAAATCCGCTCTGCCCGGTCTCTTTGACGACAGCCTCAATGCGGTCCACCAGCAGCGCGGCAGATGCCGTCTCATAGCGTGCGATGTAATCGAGCGAGACGTCGCAGAAGCTGCACTTCTTCCAATAACAGCCATGTGCCACCGTCAGCTTGTTCCAGCGCCCATCCGACCACAGCCTGTGCATGGGGTTGAGCATGTCCAGCAGCGACAGGTAGCGATCAAGTGGCAGGCCATCCCAAGTGGGCGTGCCGACGTCGGCAAACGGCACATCCGCTTCGCCGGCATTCACATAACGAACAACGTCATCAACACGAACAAAACAACGCACCAACGCCGACTGAGCTCGCTCGCCACTCAAATGTTCCAGCAGTGCCAGCAACGGGCGCTCGCCGTCATCAAGCGTCACGAAGTCAAAGTAATCGAATACTCGCGCATCCGTTAGTTCGCGCAATTCGGTATTGACATAGCCACCGCCGAGCACCAGGACGATAGACGGATTTTCCGCCTTGATCGTCTGTGCAATACGAAAGGCGGCATAGACAGCACCCGGGAACGGCACCGAGACCAGCACCACATCCGGCGTATGCCGGACAACGGCCTGCACTGTCAGATCGTCCAAGGTGCTGTCAATCAAATTGAAAGGTGCCTTGAGCGCTGTGGCCAGCGGATCAAAAGTCGGCTGACTCTGTGCCAGCGACTCCGCATAACGGACGAATTCAAAACGCGAATCGACTGCATCGCGCAAAACATCGGCGACATCATTGAGATAGAGAGTCGCAAAGTGGCGGGCGCGATCCTGGACTCCGAGCGCGCCGAATGCCCAGGCCAGAGCGTCACCGCCATCCGGGTCAAGGTAGACATCCAGCGCATCAAATCGTGGGCCTTCCGGCAAAAAGCAACGACCAACGATACGATGCGCCAGCGACGGATCCTCGCCTTGCAGAAATTTAACGGCTCCGGATATGGTCTGCCGGTAACGATCAAACTTCTGATCAAAATTATCGATCGACGGTGTGCGCTGCTTTTTTGGCAAAGCAAGTAAGCAGGCACGAATTGCCGACAGCCCCTCAGGCGAAAGCAGGCGCAGAACCATTGTCAGCGCGAGGTCTTCCTGCATCGCGGTCACTCCACGCGAACGCAAAAATCCGGTCAGATACGCCGTCGATGGATAAGGCGTATTGAGCTGCGTCATTGGTGCAATGACGGACAAGACCCGCAATGATCGGGCCGCGGCGCTCAGCTCACTGTGCCTGCGTGTCAGTACTTTTATCGTAGTCATGACGTCGGAACTGGCCGCAATGGGTCAGGCCATTTGCGGTTGCCGGACTTTTTGATAGGCACGTAGCAACTGGGTATGCATCACGCTACCTTCCATGTTGGGGCCGAGCGTATTCAGCCCAAAAAATCGTTGTTCGCGTTTGATCAACGCATACGCCAGTCGCAGAGTGTCTGCGCCAAACAGCAAGCATAGATTTGGATCAAAACGTTCGGAATTTTCAAGTTGGAGCACGTTCTCGATACAACGATAAACCAGGCTGCGCTGTTCATCGAGTTCGCCCAACTGCCTGATCCACACGCAACCCTCCAAGACAAGCTCATTGTCCCCAACGGCGAGACCCAGCAGCGTTGTTAGCTCGCCCACACGTAAGTCGGACCACACGGAGCCCTTATCGGCGGCGAGGCCAATAAGCGTGGTAATCGGCAGGTTCTCAGCCAGTTCAAGATCGACCAATGTCTCCAACAACACACGGCATTCCTCTTGCGTCAGCTCGGGCAATCGCAGCAGCGACGGTCGTACCAGATTCCCCACCGTATTGTTTTCCCATTGCAACTCTTCGATAGGATAGATTTCCGACATACCAGGAACAAAGATACGACAGGCGTAAACACCCAGATGCGTAAAATCGGCCACGTAAATATCGTGGCCACTCGCATGGATACTGTCCACCGACCAGCGATAGTCTTCCTCGGTTGTTGTACCAAAATTCCAGTCGGCGAACGCAAAATCCGGCGTATCACGGAGGAACTCCCAACTGATGACTCCACTGGAATCGACAAAGTGAATTTCCAGATTCTGCGCATCAGCGATTTCGTCCTGATCAAACCCCGGGGCAGGGAAATCACCGAGCGAATCGAGCGCTCGACCTTGCAGTAACTCTGTCAGGGCGCGTTCGAGCGCCACCTCGAAGCGTGGATGCGCGCCGAAACTGGCAAAAATTCCCTGATCCTTTGGATGCAGCATCGTCACACACATGACGGGATACTTACCGCCCAAGGATGCATCCTTGACCAAAATTCCAAAACCGGCCGCACGCAAGCCGCGAATTCCTGCCGCTATGCGTGGAAAGCGCTCAATCACCGCATCAGGTACGTCGGGCAGACAGATTCCATCGCGAATAATGCGGAACTTGATGTCACGCTCAAAAATTTCAGACAGCGCCTGAGTCCTGGCCTCCATCAGCGTGTTTCCCGCCGACATGCCGTTGCTCACATACAGATTGCCAATCAGGTTGACCGGGAACAATGCACTCTGACCGTCCCGCAGGCGCGTATAGGGAATGGCACAAATACCACGCTCTGCATTACCCGAGTTGAGATCAATCAACTGATCAGGGCGAACCGCCTTGTCCGGGTTGTAGAAAGACTGCAATTCGGCTGTCAGCAAACCCTTGGGCCAGGCCTTGGTTTTTCCTTTGAGTGGAAACCACTGTTCGTTCGGATAATGCACAAAGTCACTATTGGCTACCGTTTCACCCAGATAAAAATGTGTCCAGAAATAATTGGTACTCAGTCGCTCGAAGAACTCCCCCAAGGCGCTGGCCCGTGCGGCAAGTTCGGAGCCACCTTTGCCGTTACTGAACAGGCGCGTGCAGTCGCGGTCGGTGACATGAACCGACCATATATTCTCAATTTCGTTGAGCCAGGATCGTTCCTCAACATGAAACCCGATGGCATTGAGTTTTGCCATTAAGGTAGAAATTGATGACTCGAGCGAGGCATCTTTGCTGGGGATAAAGGTTTCGTGTTGGGTCATGGCGCATGCTCGTTGGTCTGCAAGCGCGCCATGGTACCGAGATAAATGGGTCCCGAGGAAATAAAAAGTCTCTAGCCTCGAATTTCCACCACCAGATCACCGCCGCCCTGGAAGACAGTCTGACACGCCAGCCGTGACCAACGTTGCCGACATCCGGTGGTATCGAGCATCCTGGATTCTTCGGCCTCCATACGGCTCACAAACCCATCACCCTCCATCAGGTAAATATGGCACGTGGTGCAGGCGCATTGCAACTGGCAGGAGTGATTGATTTCGACTCCGTCATCGATCAAGGTCTGGGCTATCGACTTGCCAATTACCGCACCGACGACCTCACCCGACGGACAAGCCGCAGGATTGGGCAGAACGGTGATGTGGTTGGCAGGCTTTTTCTTGAAGAAAAACATGTTCAGCGTTGCGTCGCGATACCCCAATAATTAAAAGTCGCCACTTTTGGTCCGGGCAGATACATGCTTTCCATGGAAGAAATCGTGAATCCACCGGTCAAGAGATACTCGGGGATCGGGCGGTTAAGACTACAACCGCCAAAGACAGCCTTCCACGCTGGATTGATCCGTTCCTGCCAGCGCCGGATATTCGCGTCAGGCGCGTTACCGTGCTCACAAAAGATCAGCTTGCCGCCCGGCTTGAGCACTCGTCGCATCTGCTGCAACGCCGTCTGCCAGTCCGGAATGGTGCAGAGCGTATAGGTCAACAACACCGTATCGACACTGTCATCCTCAAGCGGAATTTCCTCGCCCGGCAATTCCAGCCAGCGCACGTCAACTGACGCCCGAGCCACATTCGATTGCGCCATTCTGCGCATTGCCTCCGATGGCTCCAGACCCCAGACAAATTCAACCTCACTCGCATCGTAAAAGGGAAGATTGAGTCCAGATCCCATGCCGACTTCCAACACCCGCCCGCGCGCGAGCGGAACCACCTTCTGCCGCTGCCGCTGAACCGCCTTGATGCCGCATGCACAGTTGATGACGCGCGGCAAGCAG
>CAZAGR010000156.1:0-6518 GCA_964484585.1 uncultured Propionivibrio sp.
CGGCTGGACGATTCGCTCAGGGACAGACCTACAGCTTCTACCTTGCCTCCGATTTCAGCGACCCATCCGGCGTTGCAGCTCCAGCCTCATATCAGACGGTAAGTTTTACGGTCGGTGGGACCTCCCCCGGGGACGACGTCACTTCGACAGATCAGCTGAATGCCGCAGTGCAGGCATTCAACGATGCATCAGGTAAAACAGGTTTCACTGCAAAAATTGTCAAGACCGAAAGTGACGGTACCAACGGAAACTCATACGCCATACAGCTCAAAAACGAGAACGGGAATGACCTTCGCCTTGCCGCTGGGCAAGGTAATCCGGCTGTTCGCTTTGAAGACGTGGGCGTTCTCGATGGCGACACCGTAAACTCTCTTGGTTCCGGCTCAGCGGCTACAGCCAGTGCGACAGATATCCCGACCATTGCCTCAAGCGCGGCTGGCTGGGCAGCGAGCGAAGGCCTCTGGATTACTGGCGAACTTACGTTGGACTCGGAACGAGCTTACAGCATCGACAGCAGTTCCGACGGTAGCGGTACCGGGCTCGACTTCTTCAGCGTTGATGACGGAACGACCGTGGCAGCTGGCCAATTACAGAAAGTGGAAAGACTCGACATCAGCACCGTCGACGCAGCACTTCGCAGCCTTACTCTTGTCGACTCTGCAATCGCGTCCGTCAGCAACCAGCGCGCACGCTACGGTGCCTTGCAGGCTCGCTTTGAAAGCACGATTAACAATCTGGAAACCACCTCCGAAAACCTATCCGCGTCACGCTCGCGAATTCGCGATGCCGATTTTGCGGTGGAAACTGCAGCGCTTACCCGCGCGCAGATCCTGCAGCAAGCGGGCACGGCAATGCTGGCGCAGGCCAACCAGGTCCCACAAAACGTGCTGCAGTTGCTGAGGTAAAACAAGATCCTCAAGTTTTTCCCAGCTCTGTCGTAAACGCTCGGCCGCCCTTACAAGGCGGCCGTTTCAATTGCGCACGGCGTCCCGCTAGCGCCGACTTTTCTCCTCAAGTTTCCTGGCCGAACGACGATAACTGCTCCAAGAGCTCAAACGCTCGAAGCCTGCAAACAATCTGCCGCAGGTTCTTGGAACCACTTATCAGGAGATCATCATGCCCAGCGTCATTAATACCAACGTAGCGTCACTGACTGCCCAGCGTAACCTCAATGGATCGCAGATGACCCTGCAAACCACCTTGCAGCGCCTGTCCTCTGGTCTGCGCATCAATAGCGCGAAAGACGACGCCGCGGGCCTGGCAATTTCAGAGCGCTTCAGTTCCCAAATTCGCGGGTTAGATCAAGCGCGCCGCAATGCCAATGACGGCATTTCGCTGGCGCAAACAGCAGAGGGCGCCTTGCAGTCCACCGGCGACATTCTGCAACGGATTCGCGAACTGGCGGTGCAGTCAGCCAACGCAACCAATTCAACCAGTGACCGCCAAGCGATCAACTCTGAAGTTCAGCAGCTTACGCAGGAAATGCAGCGTATTTCGACTACAACAGCATTTAACGGTCAACAGTTGCTCGACGGAAGCTTCAGTTCTGCAAAATTCCAAGTCGGCGCCAACGCCAATCAAACTATCACCGCCAGTTCTGGAAACTTCCAGACCAAGGCCTACGGCAACTACCGTGTCGGCGCGCTCGCAGCCACCAAGGAAACCGGTGCGGGAGATCTCGTCATCGGCAGCAAAGTCGGCACCGCCCTGACTGCCTTCGGCGCTACAGACGCATCCCAAGCGGGAGCAGAAACCTTAACCATCAACGCGGCCAGTGGATCCGCTGACGTCGTGGTTGCTGCTGGCGCTAGTGCTGAAACTGTCGCTGCCGCCATCAATCAGTCTGGCACCGGCATCAATGCCAGCGCCATCACGACGTTCATCCTGGGTGCCGACGACACGGGCACCAATACAAACGCCTTCTTCCAAAGTCTCAGCTACTCATTTCAGGTCGCCACGGACACCTCTGATCCAACCGGTGCCACCGCGCCAACGTCTTATCAGACAGTATCCTTTACCGTCGGCGGTAGTGATCCCGGTGGTGCTGGCGGTATTGCACTTACGTCATCCGACCAACTGAACTCGGCTGTAACCGCCTTCAATGACGTGGCCGGAAAAACAGGGTTTAGCGCCAAAATCGTCACAACTGATGCTGGCTTCTATGGACTACAGTTGACCAATGAAGCGGGTAAGGATTTGCGTATCACCAACGTCTCCGACGCAACTGCATCTAACGACATCGAAATTGAAGACCAGTCTGTCGTCGATGGCAGCACCACGGCACCAACCTCAACAATCGGTGGCACCGTTGCAACCTTAGCCGCTGCAGGTGCCCAGACCGCTTGGGATGCAACCGGAGTCTGGGTTACCGGTCAGCTCACGCTCGACTCGGACAAATCCTTCTCGGTCGCCAGCGACACGGGTGGCGCAGGTTCGTTCCTTCAGGACACGCTCGATGGTAGTCAGTTGCAGTCGGTCGACAAGATGGACGTCAGCACAGTTGATGCCGCCCAGCGCACCATCGCAATGGTCGACTCGGCCTTGGCAGCCGTCAATGGACAACGAGCTCGTTACGGTGCCTTGCAATCACGCTTCGAAAATACAATCACCAACTTGCAAACCACGTCAGAGAATCTCTCCGCTTCACGTTCGCGGATTCGGGATGCGGACTTCGCGGAAGAGACAGCCAAGCTGACACGTTCGCAGATTCTGCAACAGGCCGGTATCGCCATGCTGTCGCAAGCCAATGCGCTTCCGCAAAGCGTGCTGACTCTGCTGCGCGGCTAATCCGAAAATATAGCTAAGGAGAGACGACGGAGACCAGATCTCCGTCGAACACAGGCAAGGAGCAAGTTATGGACATTAACATTAAATCGCTAGGAAGTTACGGTGGGGCACCGCCGCAGGTGGGCTCCAGCGCCGCCGATGCGGCGGCGCCCAAACCTGCCCCAGCGCCCGACGTGATATTTACCGCGCCAGCGCAGGAACCAAGTAAGGAGCAAGTCAAGCAGGCGGTCGATTCGATTCGCAAGTCCGTTGAATCAATTGCCTCAAACAGTCTCAATATTTCAATCGACGAAGAGTCGGGAGAAATGATAGTCCGAATTACAGATAAGGAAACCGGTGCGGTTCTGCGTCAGATTCCCTCTGTTGAAGCATTGGAATTGGCACGATCCATGGAAAAGATGCAAGGAAAGCTGCTGCAGGAACGAGCCTGACAACTAATTGATGTTCCACAAAGAATGGCCGCATGCCCTCGGGACTGCGGCCATTCTTTTCAGTAATGGAAAAATACGACCACCGCCACGCACGGCATCAACTTTGCTTTAGATACCTTAAATATGGACGTAAAATGAAGGCAAGCGCCTAATTAGGAGGCCACGCAGCATGGCAGGCATAACCGCAACTGGAACCGGCTCCGGACTTGACGTCGAAGGCATCATCACGAAATTGATGCAGGTTGAGGCACAGCCTGCGAACAAGCTCAACACGCTTGAAGCCAGTTATCAGTCGAGAATCTCAGCACTAGGCAGCCTCAAAGGCGTGGTCTCAAGCTTGGATTCAGCTTTGGCCGGGCTGATTCCATCAAAATCGCAGACAGCAACCGACAAGTTCTCATCCTTCAAAGCCAGTCTTGCTGATTCATCGGTTGGTTCCGCCACAGCAACCTCCAGCGCAATACTTGGTAGTTACTCCCTCGAAGTCAGTCAGCTGGCAACGCGCCACAAGCTCAGCACGTTGGCAGGGCTGTACACAAGCAAAAGCGCACCAATAGCGGAGGGAACATTACAAATTACGCTCGGCGACGGAAGTCCCCACGATATCGTCATTGACTCGACAAACAACACCCTTGAAGGCCTGAAAACAGCGATTGAGAATGCCAAAATCGGAGTGAGCGCGACCTTGGTGACGTTTGGCGTGAACTCCGACGACGTGCGCCTGTCGCTGTCGAGCGATACGGTCGGTATGGGCGGGCAGATGAAACTAGTCGGACTATATGGAATGACTGGATTTGGATTCGACGCTGCGAATCCGCCTGGCGAGCTCTCCGAGGCGATCGATGATGGCGGAACGCCGGCGCAAGGCGCAGAATTCAAGCTAAACGGCGTAGCCGCGACGAGTAATTCCAATACCGTGTCCAACATGATCGAAGGGGTTACTTTTACGCTCGCAAAGACCAACCTAGGTGCAGCGACAAGCATTTCCGTGACGCGTGACAACACGACCGCCTTGACCGCGGCACTGACAGCCATCGTTAAGGCGTTCAATGAAATTCAAAGCGCAGTCTCAAGCTTGGGCGGGTATAACGCTGAGACCAAGCAAGGTGGGCCGCTACTGGGTAACTCCACCTTGCGTCTTGTCTCCAGCTCGATCCGAAACGCATTTCAACTCGCCCCGTCGGGACTTAACAGCACAACAATCAAAAGGCTTTCTGACATCGGCTTGCAAATACAGCGCAACGGAACAATCGTACTAAACACGGCAAAACTTTCAACTGCAGCCAATGCCGATTTTGAGACCGTGGCTGCATTGGCAACTGCCGTAGGAAAAAATGCCAAAGATATCACGACCAACATGCTTAACAGCAGCGGCAGCATTACCACAGCGGTGGACGGTGCAAAGTCGTCCGTAAAGGATCTCGGCCAACGGCGCGAAATTCTGTCGCGTAGACTGACGCAGATTGAAGCTAGGTATCGCAAACAGTTCTCGACACTTGATACGCTTATATCGAATATGAGAAACACATCAACGTACCTGACACAGCAACTCGCCAGCTTGCCCGGCAGTTCAAGCTCAAACTAGCGATCGAGACCTGACACATGTTTAGCACCAATCCGGACCGTACCGCCGCGTATCGCAAAGTGGGCTTGGAGTCGCAACTCGATGCGGCAACTCCGCACAAACTTGTACTCATGCTGTTCGAAGGGGCGCAGCTTGCTGTGACAAATGCGCAGCGACACATGCAAAACAAAGAGATCGCACTGAAAGGGACGGCAATCTCGAAGGCTATCGACATTATCGCCAACGGCCTGCAAGCCAGCCTGGATCATGACGTAGGAGGGGACTTGGCAGAGCAACTCGAAGCCCTCTACGAATACATGGGCCAACGCCTTTTACACGCCAACTTGCATAATGATGTTGCAGCATTGAAGGAGGTTGGTGACCTTCTTCAAGAGATCAAATCCGCCTGGGAAAAAATAGCGGAGGAACCCATCCCTCTTTCACCTACCCCGGACACTGAATGATGGCTAGCATGCTGTCTATGCCAACCCAGATCGAGTTGTACGAGGAAATGAGCGTGCTGTCGGCACGAATGGTAGACGCTGCACAGGCCAATGACTGGGATCATCTGGTAGACCTTGAGCGAGGGGTCTCCGCCTTGCGCGATTCATTAAAATTGACCGAGGAACCCGAGCTCTCCCCACTTGAAGCCGGACGAAAACGTCGGCTGATCCAACGCATCCTCGAAGATGATGCCGAAGTGCGTCGCTATACTGAACCGTGGATGGAACAGGTAAGGACATTTCTCGGCCAGAACACCAAACGACAACGGATGGAGCAAGCGTATGGTGCGCTGGTTGACATCAATACCCTAGGCGGTAGCGTCGGCTAGGCAATAGGTGGCACCGACTCACAGCGCTGCACAGTCAAGCTCTTGATCACCATCGTGGTGATATTATGGTTCTGATTCCAAATGATATAGGCATCCGCATGCGCATGCAGGCTGAAGCTAGTCTGCTGCAAGCAATTTCACCGGTAGCGGAAATACCCGCTGATCTAATCCAATTGCGCATTGGACAGATTTTCTCGGCGCGAATTCAGGAAGTACTTCCGGAAAACACCTACAAAGCAATTGTCGCCGGAAAGTCAATTACGCTGGCGCTGCCCGAAGGCGCTGAAGCCGGCGATACGCTTGAATTGGTTGTCATCGACCGCTCTCCACGCGTTATCGTGGCGCAACTGGCCGCCAAAGCAGCCAGCCCAGAGACCGCTCAGGCCTATCAATATACGACACTATCAAACTCAGGACGCTTGATCGGATCACTGCTATTGCCTGAAGGCAAAACTCCCGCGCCGGCCGAGCTGAATCGAGGCCAACCGGTTATGGCACAAGCGCCAAAGAGTGGTGCAGAACTAGCGGTTGCTCTTAGCAAGGCGGTGCAAAAAAGTGGGCTCTTTTACGAGTCACACCAGGCAAAATGGATCACGGGACAAGTTACGCTCGCAAGCTTGCTGCAAGAGCCACAAGGTCGTCATTCCGTTCCAGCGACATTCATGGCTAGCGCATCCACAACAGCAAGTCCGCCAAACTCAATTCCCGAAAAATGGACTGCTGTACCGAAGCCGTTCACTACCTTACGACAAACACCTGCATCAGGTTTTCTTTCTTTGCCCACACTTGCCACAACGACCTCGGCACAGGAAGGCACCCCTGAGGTATATCCCCAAAGCCGGATTGCCGATCCGACCACTGCCGACGGTAATCTTGAGGTCTTGCAGGCGACTAATTCAGCTTT
>CAZAGR010000157.1:0-6486 GCA_964484585.1 uncultured Propionivibrio sp.
TTGAAGGGGAGTGCCACGATCACCGGCGACATCATCATCATGCCCATCGACATCAGCACGGAGGCGACCACCATGTCGATGATCAGAAATGGAATGAAGACGATGAACCCGATCTGAAAGGCGGTCTTCAGTTCCGAGGTGACAAAAGCCGGGATCAGCACGCGTAGCGGTATGTCGTCCACCGTGGCCGGAGCCGGCTGGCGGGCGACCTTGGTGAACGTGGCGAGATCGGCTTCACGTACCTGCTTGAGCATGAAAGCGCGCAAAGGGATTGCACCGCGATCAAGTGCATCGGTAAAGCTGATCTTGTTTTCCGAAAGAGGAAGATAAGCCTCGGTGTAAACGCGGTCGGCCACCGGTGACATGATAAAAAATGTGAGAAAGAGCGCTAGCCCGGTCAGGACTTGATTGGGTGGCGAGGTCTGGGTTCCGAGTGCGTGACGCAGTAAGGCCAGGACGATGATGATGCGGGTAAAGCTGGTCATCATCAGCAGAAGCGCCGGAATGAAGGTCAGTCCGGTCAGCAGCAACAAGGTCTGGATCGAGAGGGACCATTGTGTGCCGCCGCCGGCCGCCGGCGTGCTGGTGATTGCCGGCAATACTTGCGCATTGACGAGTGACGGCACGAGCATGGCAATAAATGTCAATGCGAGATACCATCGTACCCGCATCGGATTAGCGCACATTGTTGTTGCCACTCGCCCGGCGAAGCCAGTTCGAAAAGCTGTTCGAGGTGCCTTCTGAAAAGTCGGCGCTGGCGGGACGGCGGATTTCTACTGGTGGCGTGACTTGTCGCGGAATCTCGGCCAGCGCGGAAACCCGCCCCGGTGCGACACCTAAAACCAGCCAGGTGCTGCCGACTTCAACGATGACCACGCGTTCACGTGCGCCAACGGCGGTTCCGGCCACGACGCGCATCAGGCCTGTCGTGGAGCTGCGTTGTTGTGTCAGTTTTTTCAACAACCAAAGTGTGCCAAAGATCATCGCTACGACCGCAGCGAGACTCAGGGAAAGTTGCAGCAGGCTGCCGCCAAAATCGGGGGCAGGTGCGGCCACCGGCGGCTTGGCAACGACTTGCGCCAGGGCGGCCGATGGCAATCCTGCTGCCAGCGCTAACAGCCGGCAAACATGGATAAGGTATTTGAATCGATGGTGAGAAAACATGCTTGCATCCAAAACGTTAGGCCCGCTTGACCAAAATGGATGGCAAGCCCGGAACAATGGGGCAAGGGTAAGCCTTCCATCGCGAAAAAATCGAAGGATGAAAGGGGCTTAGAGGCAGTTACTCAGCGATTCAGTTTTCGGATGCGCTCCTGCGGGGTGATGATGTCGGTGAGGCGAATACCGAATTTGTCATTCACGACCACGACTTCACCTTGGGCGATAAGCGTGCCGTTGACCAGAATTTCCATCGGCTCGCCGGCCAGGCCGTCGAGTTCAACCACTGAGCCGTGAGCCAGTTGCAGCAGGTTGCGGATCGATATTTTTGTTCGCCCGAGCTCCACATTCAGCGTTACCGGAATGTCGAGGATCATGTCGAAACCCTGCGGTGCAGGATTTGCTTCGCTGCCGCCGCCAAATTGCTCGAATTCGGCGGGTTTCGCGGCAGGCGCAGCTGCAGCCTCGACTTCGGCCTGTTCGCCCATCGCCGCGGCCCAATCGTCTTCGGATACCTGTTCCTCTGCGGGTTCTTCTGTTTCAGCCATGATGATCTCCAGATGCGCTATGCATGAGTTTTTACGTGAAACAACACTACGAAGCGCCCCGTAACCCGTAAGCGCAGCGAGCAAATTGCGTCTCCGCCCGGGCGGGGGTTGGGGGTGGGGAGGTAAAAAGGGTTTGGGTTAGTATTTTGATTTTGGCTTGTTTCATCGTCAGAGGTGACATCTGTTGCAATGAACATTAGGGTAAACGTTAGGGGAAACCTCACTACTCAGTAGTGCGCTCAGATTGGTTCCTCGGCAAGGAATTTTTCGATTTTCAATGCATATTGCCCGTTGCGCACACCATAACGACAGGCGGCAACCGGCACTCCACTAACGGCGACTTCGACCAACTCAGGCACATTGAGCGGAATGACATCGCCGACTTTCATCTCCAGAATGTTGCCAAGGGTCAACTGTGTTTTCCCTAGTCCGGCGACGAGTTCAACTTCGGCGGACTGGATCTGACGCACTAGCGTCGTGGTCCACCGCGTATCCGATGATGCCTGCTCGCTATGCATGGTGCTGTAGAGAATGTCGCGAATCGGCTCGACCATCGAATAGGGCAGGCACAAGTGCATTTCTGCGGTATTGCCCGAGAGCTCGATGGTGAATGTTACGGCGACCACGACTTCCGCTGGCGTGGCAATATTGGCGAACTGCGTATTCATTTCCGAACGGATGTATTCGAAGGTGATTTCGTATACCGGTTTCCAGGCTTTTTCGTACTCTGCGAAAATAACTCCGAGCAGGCCCTGGATAATTCGCTGTTCGGTCGCCGTAAAGTCGCGCCCCTCAACCCGGGTGTGAAATCGCCCATCGCCGCCAAACATGTTGTCGACGATCAGAAATACCAGATTCGGGTCAAACACGACCAGACCGGTGCCGCGCAACGGCTTGATCTGAACCAGGTTGAGATTGGTGGGTACCACCAGATTGCGGATGAAGTCACTGTATTTTTGTACGCGGATCGGTCCGACTGAAATTTCGGTGCTGCGATGAATGTAGTTAAACAATCCGATCCGCAGATAGCGGGCGAAGCGCTCGTTGATGAGCTCCATCGTCGGCATGCGGCCGCGGACGATGCGTTCCTGCCGGCCCATGTCATATGACTTGACGCCACCGCTGTCTGCCTCCTCGGGAGCGTCATCCGGTTCCCCGGTGACGCCTTTGAGCAGGGCATCGACTTCTTCCTGGGAGAGAAAATCCTGGCTCATCGTTGATCTTTATTCTTGGGGACGCAAAGTGTTACTGCACAATGAAGGTGGTGAACAACACAGCTTGTACCTGGGCATCCGGATCGGCGTGCTCTTGCGGTTCCGCGCTGGCTGATTTTTTCTTTTTCGGATCAGGCGGTTCAAGTACCGCGTTGACCACATCTCGCATTTCGTAAGCCAAACGCTCCACTCCTGCGGCGCTCGTGACATCCGTAACTTTTTTGGTCATCAAGGTCAAGGTCAGCTTGTGCTTTAGCTCCGGGTCATAGGCCTTCAGCGCGTCAGCGCCGTGAGGATCGGAGATTTTCAATTGCACCTCAGCTTGCAGGTAGGCATCCTGACCACCTTCCGCCGCCTGCAGTTTCACCGTAAACGGTTTATCAAATTTATAGAAAGCAGGCGGACCGGCATGAGCGTCTTTTTTCTTGCTGTCCTTCTTTTTGCCGTGCTTCTCTTCTGCGACGGGCTGATCGCCCTCTTCCGCATCCGGGTCTACGGGCGGTTTCTTCAAAAACAGAAAATACACCGCCACGGCGATCACGATCAAGGCGACCAGGCCGATACCGCCGAAAAGCAGCATCTTGCTCTTACCCTTGGGCGCCTCGCCTTCGGCTGCAGCTTCGGGTTTTTTTTCAGCCATCGTGTTTCTCCAATATTCTGCGGGCAGCCACAGGCCGCCCCATCAAACAACGCTTACGGCGGTCCTGCAGAGTTCCTTTAATCCGAACGTCTACTGTTCGTCATGCAAATATGTCCACCATGCCACGTCCTGTGCGGGTAGCCGCCGGAGCGGTGCCGAGTAACTGAAGTGCATCAGCCGTCGCTAGCGCCTCGAGAGAGCGTCGATCCGTACGGCGATTATCCGCGGTTTCTCCGCCAAACCGGCTTTGAGATTCGGCGCCCACCTGCGATTCGCCAAGATTGATTCCGGCGCCGGCAAGAATTTCGCGCAAACGAGGCAGCGAATTTTCAAGCATTTCTCGAACGGCAGCGTTTGGTGAGGCAAACGTTGCGGTGGCCTGATCACCCGTCACCGTTAGAGAAACATCAATCCGCCCCAGTTGTGGCGGGTTCAATACCAATTCGGCCTGTTGGCGTTGCGACGTTACCATCCAGGTCAGCTTGTCGCCAACTTCGTTGCTCCAACCGGGTTGGTTGAAGGGCGTATCGACGGGAACCGGAACTGATGAATTGGCTCGGGAGGCTTGCGCAACCGGGTTCGTGTGGCCGGGTGCCAAATTTTGGATTGCCGTCTGGCCGGACGGCGGGGTTGCCTCAATCAGTGCCTTACCGGTCTCACCCGACTTTGCCGTGCCATCGGTTTCGGCAGAAATTGCCGTTGCAATTGCGCTTTCGAATGACTTTGCGCTTTCTTTGGGTTGAATCGAAACGGCGGAGGTGGCATCAGATGATGAGTCTGCTTGGCTGGTTGGACTGGTGGCTACTGAGCTGCTTGGGCTGGTCAAGGGGGTGACTGCTGAACTTAATGATTCGCTGGCTACTGGACTGGCGGGACCGGTGGCCGCTTGGCTGGCTGTGACTGCTGAACTGGCTGGGTCAGTGACCGCCGAACGTGATGATCCAGTGACTGGTGAGTTGGTTGGACTTGCTGGGCTGGCTGGGCGGATTACGGCTGAACTTAATGATCCGGCGGCCGCTTGGCTGACGGAGCCTGTGGCTGCTGCACTGGCTGGGTCGGTGACCACTGAACGTGATGATCCAGTGACTGGTGAGTTGGTTGGGTCGGTGACTACCAGGCTAGCTGGGCTGACTGGCCCGGCGACCACTAGGCTAGCTGCGTCGATACTGGTTGCGGTGATGGCACCGAAGACAGTTTCCGTCAGCAAGGATTTGTCGCCGTTGGTTTCGCGCAAATCGTTGTCACTTGCCGTCAGTCGTTGCGGTACGCTGGCAGGAAGTGAAATACTTCCCGCATGGCTCGTGGCGGCGACGGTGTTACCCTTGTCGGCACTGGTCAGAGCAGCCAGTTGCGCCAACAACGGAAGTATCGCGGAAGCGACAGCAGCCGCGTTGGCCGGGAAAATGGCTTCGGTTGCGGCCATCACGGCAATTGGACTGGTCGAACTTGCTTCCGGCCCAGGTGATTCAGCAGGCGTGTTACCCGAACTGGTTTCTTCTGCCTTTTTTACTATGTCCTTTAATACCGATTCAAATGTCTGACCTGCCGTCGCGGTTCCGTCGGCACTGGATGAGGATGTGGCTTGGACGGTCCCCGACCCGTTTTGCACATTTGCCGTACTTTGCGGCGTGCTTTGTGGCGTGCCTCGGTTTTGTAAAGCCGCAGCAGGAAGGGCGATGGCGTGGGACATGGATTTATCTTTCGACAGGTTTCAGTATCGGCAGGTGGTGATGCAATCTCCGTGCCATTGACTCTGAGCCGACCTATCGCGGCTCTTTTCGTGAATGTTCCAGTTCCGATTCATCAGTGATTTCTGAAGATTCACCGTGATGACGACGTGCCGTATGTTCATCCTCCGTTTTGGCATCCCGACGCATGCCTTGATAATCGAGCTTTGCCTGGTGCCGCAAGGCCAGCGTATCGAAGGCCTGCACGCGGCCTTTTTTGCTGATCCACTCCTGTTGGCCGGTGGATGTTCCTTTTCTGGTTTGTTGGACGAACTTGTCGGCCTGGTTCACTGCCTCGTCGAGGCGCTGCAGAAATTTTTGAAAATTTTCCCATTCCTTTGGGCCAATTCCCGCCTTCGCGGCGACTAAAAACCGTGCATGGTATTCGGCACGATACTCAACCAACAGATCGAAACGCTTCCCGGCTTCCTGTTCGCTCGCGATCAGTTGTCCAAGCTTGAGCGTCGCCTCATCCAGCCTGAGCTGCGAGAGATGAAGAATCGAGTGAAGGGGAAACTTCTGCGACATGAATGAACTTAGCATTATTCCGGTTGATGAGCCGTCAATAAGCACCGGTACTGGATGTACTGAAGCCGAACTTCAGCGACCACAGTCTAGCTCGCCCCGAACAGATGGCGCAATTGCTGCAGTGAATCGCCGTACTCTGCCCGTTCATCGATCCCCTGTTGCAAGAACAGTTCCAGCTGGGGGTAGATCGCGATGGCGCGATCGAGCAATGGGTCAGAGCCGGCTGCATAGGCGCCGACAGTCAGCAGATCGCGTGCGCGTTGGTAGCGGCTATAGAGTTGCTTGAAGTGACGCACTTGATTCAGGTGCTGGCTGTCGATCAGATTGGGCATCACACGGGAGATTGATTGCTCAATGTCAATGGCCGGATAGTGTCCGGCATCGGCAAGCTGCCGTGTCAGCAAGATGTGCCCGTCGAGAATTGCGCGTGCGGCGTCAGCGATTGGATCCTGTGGATCGTCACCTTCTGTCAAGATGGTATAAAAAGCGGTAATCGAACCACCGCCCTCGAGCGCATTACCGGCGCGCTCGACTAACTGCGGCAGCCGTGCGAATACCGAGGGCGGGTAGCCCCGGGTTACGGGCGGTTCGCCAACCGCCAGCGCACTCTCGCGCCGCGCCATGGCATAGCGGGTCAGCGAGACCATGATCAAACGCACATGCTGACCCTC
>CAZAGR010000158.1:0-6473 GCA_964484585.1 uncultured Propionivibrio sp.
CCAAAGTAATTCGAGATGTTCTCCGCCGCTTCTTGAATCGCATTCTGCATGGATGCGAGCTCGGCTTGGATCAAATCTGAAGAAGCTTCTTCTGCTAGCGAACCAAGCGCCGCTTTATATGTTTCTACCATCTTCTTTTCAGCCGTATGCATGTTCTCCGTCGCGACTTCAACCGTTGCGTCAATAAGTTCCTGTTTTGTACGCACCGCAGATTCCACAGACTCTTTGATAACGCGATCAACAAGGCTGGCTTCGCGCTTGAGATCATCATCATCCGATAGAACTTCCTGCATAGACTTAATATATTCAATATTTTGAGCCCATAAAACTTCTTCGGTAGCCTTTACCATTTTATTAAATTCTACGGTAGTGCGCTCCTCTTGTTCAAGGTTGCTCCAATGGTCGGTAACAATGGTTAATTCCATAATAACTTTGCTGTAATTTCGAATGACCTCGTCAAGATTGCGTAACTCCTGCCATGCCATCAATCCTGCCGTAACTGAGACAACAAGAGCTACCAACAAACTAAGCTCAAAATAACCTAGTAACGCGCTTATGGCGCCGGAAACTAAAATGAATACAAGCAAGCGCGTCCGCTCTGACTCATGTTGATTGATCTTTTTTATATGCCATGCAAGTTGATTTCCAAGACGATACTTAAAATAATCTTCCCCTAATATGTCGTCAAAGCCATAATCGCTACTGGGGTCTTCAGGATCATAATAAGGAGGCAACTGCCCATCGTAAGGTTTGAGAATAAGCTCGCCTCCCATACCGCGATAAACCTGCCGCTGAATCTCGACCAAACGCTTTTCAAGCCACACTTTGCGACTCGGGTCACTTTTAAGGACGGTGCGAAACATATAAATTTCTTTCAAAATTTCTTCAGCGCCCGCGCGCGTAATCAGCCAATCGCCATTTGAAAGTTTTTTGCTTGTATAACTAGCCAGAATTGAACCCAGCAGAGGCGTTGCAACCAGAAGGCTTTTAAGAATAACCCCGCCCAAAGGAGAAAAACTTGCGGGGTACGATTCCACAAGAACAGCAAACAAAGTCGCTGAAATTCCTATCACAATAATCCAGCGTCTCATACTTAAATATAATTTTGTACGCTTTAATGACGTGCTGTTAAATTGAGCATAACGCGTCCACGCGGTGAGTAGAATAGGTAAAACTTGGGGTTGGGACTGGGTTTGATTTTCCATAAAAAGGTCTCCCGTAATTCTAATTTTCGCCTGCGGGTAAATTCGGGCAAATGATACGATACTCGTCTTCAAAGAATAAGATTTCCCATTTAATTTTGCTGAGATTATGGGTTAAGCGCGAACAGGCTGTGTCTATTAATTGATCACGCGGCACAAATGGAATGGAAGGAATATCCCACAACAAAAGGGTTTTATTTGCGACAGTAACGAGTTGTTTACCGTTCAAAGAAAACGCGACATTGCTGACCTTGTTGTTGTGTCGCAATCGCGCAACTTCCTGACCAAGATCAATATCCCAAAGATATACATATCCTGCGGAATCACCCACGGCGATGATTTTATTATTGGCGGGGTCAAATTCGATAGTCGCCACTTCCCCATTGGTGGGAATGTCGCCATTATTTGCAAGAGTGAAAACGCCTTTTTCAACTTTCCACAAATACACCGTGGATTCAGAACTGCCTGTGGCAAGCAAAGTTCCATCATTATTGAATCGAACAATACTAATGAACCCAAACTGATCTAAAACTGCTATCTGTTTTTGCTCCTTCAAACTCCATACCAGACTCGGCTTAATTTCGTCATTTACGCCAGCGACAAGATATTGCCCGTCAGGAGAAACCGCCAAAGATGCGATATCGCCATCCATTTTTAATTCATAATTTTTTTCACCGGTTTCAACATCCCAAACATATACCTGTCCGGTCTGGTCGGCGGTGATCGCTTGTTTATTATCCGGCGTAAAAGTTACAGCATTAATGACCTCATTGTTATGAGAAAGCAAATATTTCTTTGTTCCATCCACGCTCACCAAGGTGACGCGGTTATACTCTGAAATATTGCTGTCATACCCAACTGCCGCAATCCATTTTGAATCGTTACTGACTGCCAAACCATAAGTGAGCCCGCTTGTAGTTGTAAGTTTTTTACGGCCATCGTCTTTATTCCCCAATTGATCGGAAGGAATCATCCAGATATTCTTATCATCCGCGTTGGTGATAAGCCATTCACCATTGGGCGCAAAATAAGCCTCATGCAAAAACTCGGTAAACTGGATGAACCCCTTACGCGCGCGCAGCTGAGACACATCCCAAAGCGTGATATGCCCCTCCTGATCAGTCACCACCAGACGCGTAGTATCCGCGTTGAAGTCAATCGCGGTGCCTTTCCCGCCGATGGGAATCTGCATGACCTCATTACCGGTAGCCGCATCCCAAATGCGGGCGGTGCCATCGTAACCAGTCGAAGCAATCCACTGTCCGTCTGAACTGACTCTTACTTTAGTGACGTAACCCGTGTGATTCATGCGCATACGTTCCTGTCCGGTTGCGGTGTCAATCACGCGGACAAGATTGTCGTCTGAAGCGGTTACATACCACGAAGAATCAGGACCGAAGGCTATATCTTCCAGCCAATCGCCGTGAACCACGGAATATTTTTGCGTGCCTTCGCCTAGTTTCGTTACGCGCACAGCGCTATCGGCGCCTGCGCCTACAAGCCAAACGGCATCCGGACTAAAAGCAACATCATAAACCGCGTTGTTATGACGAAGCTCGGGAACAATACGATTATTCGGGATATCCCACATAAACACATTGCCATTCGACAAGCCAATAGCCATATATCTGCCGGAAGAATCAAAATCAATTTTATACACATCGCTGGTCTGCGTAAAAAATGACTCTTCCTTCATTGTTTCAATATTAATCAGGCTGACCGCATTTGTTCGGGCTACGCCAACCCAGCGCCCTTTTCGATGAATGCTAAGATCCCAGATCGTACCGTCAAATTTTAAGGAACCTTTTTGCTTTCCAGACGCAACATCCCAAAATGTGACCATCCCGGCGTCTGTGCCTGTAATTAATGTATTTCCATCCATGCTAAAAACGGCGTCATACACAATGCCTTCTTGCTTTGTGCACAAAATCTGCGCGCCGTCTTCCATATTCCATATACACGCCTGTCCGCCTTCATCGGATGTGACGAATTCCTCGCCATCCGGGCTGACTTGCGTCTTCCAAATACGCGCGCCTACATTCATTTGGGCTATCGGTGGCGCCAGTAAGGTGATGTTCTGCCGCAATATATTTTCAGCCTCAAGCAAGTCGGGAAGTTGCTGATAGGCATCCACAGCCAAAAGCGTGCTGATGTCTAATTCTCCGGCTTTATCTTGATATATCTTGGCGGTTGCGGCGCTGCGCTGAGCTTTTGCTTTTCGCGCGTTTTCATCGGCTATTTTTTTATTTTCTTCCGCAATCACTTGCTGGGTGGCGCGCGCATGTTCGTTAGCCACAGCAGTGGCTCCGTTGCTTACTGCTTTTTGCTCATTTTCCATCGCAACGGCGCGTTGACTAAATGCATAAATTCCCATAAAAATACTGAGCACCAGCGCGGCTCCAACGCCGATGGTTAAATTACGCTGACGCTGCACCGCTATTTTGCGGCTGTTGCTAATATATTCCGCCTGCAAAGGCGTAATCTGACGATCAGCCGTAGCCGTCGCCTCGGTCATCCAATGTTCGCCGTCATCAAGGTCTGTGCCTTGCAACAGAAAGCTTTTATTATTTTTCTTCTGAACCCATTCTGAAGCGCGCTGTAAAAGGCGGGTATGTTGCTGCACCCAGCCTAAATCGGTTTGAATGGCTTCGACCAGTTTGGGAACGGTATCGCTGAAATCGTCTTTCTTTGGACGCATATACACCCAATTGGTTGAAGCCAATTTTGGATGCATTTTTTGCCCTTTTTCAGGTTCGAGATATAAAACAGGGATGATTCTCTTATTATGTTTAATACCCAGTTCCAGCTCGTCAATACATACTTTAGATTTAAGCGAATCAGGCGTGATGACAAACACAAAAGCATCCCCGGCTTCGATCGCGGCGGTGATCTCCGCCATCCAATCGGAGCTGAGCGGAATACCTTCCCAATCTACCCATGCATCAATACCAGCAGCATCAATTGCATCATTCAACTTTCTCACAAAGGCTTTATTTTTGCGTGAATACGAGATAAATATTTTTGTCTTGCGCGTCGCGCCAGCTTGTTCTGCCATGATGATCTCCTATTTAGCGAGCAACGAACCATGCCGCGACATAACCTTCTGTCGTCGCGTCTTTTACTTTGATCCACTTATCATTGGCGCCGATTTTTGCTTCGCCGCCGGGTTCTGTGATGGTGAATTCATAATTGATGGGAACGCGTTTGATAAGCGACGCGTCGGTTACAACCGGCTCTTTACGCAAAGAGACGAGCTCAACGGTTGTCTTTACCTTAACCACGCCGCCCGCCGCAGGTGGAGCAGTAGCCGCCGGCGCGGCGGCAGCGGTGGATCCGCCCGCATATTTAACATACCAAGCGGCAACATAACCTTCCTTCTTACCTGCATCGCGAACTTTTATCCACTTGTTTTGTACGCCTACTTTTGCAATAATATCTTTTGCGGGTTCAAGACCAATCAATTGTTCGGTGGAAGGAATACGGCGAATCATCGTTTCTGGAGAAATTACAGGCTGCGTACGAAGGGATAATTCTTCAGTGGGATAAAGAGCCAACGCGCCGGGAGGAACAGGCGCAGGAGCAGACGCGGGCTTCGGCGCGGCGGGAGCTGGGGCGGAGCCGGGCTTCGGCGCGGGCGCAGATGCTGAAGCAGGCGCAGAAGACGCGGGGCTTCCTCCCTTTTGATCTGAAACAAACCACGCCGCAACGTAGCCCTGATCGCCTTTCGGGTCCTGAACTTGAATCCACTGCCCTTGTACGCCAAGTTTGGATTTAACTTTTGCTTTGTCTTCGAGGCAAACCAATTCAACACCTAGCAACATGCGTTTCCATAAATAACCGCCAACGGATGGGTCGGCGCGTAAAGCCAGATCGTCTTCAATACCGTAAATAACAAACCGATCGGCTGGCATAGGCGCTTTAGTTACTTTAGGAGGTTCCGGCGGAGTGGAGCTATAAGCGTTGAACCACAACACCGCGCTGATCTCTGACGCCAATTTCGCGCCATTAAACTTATAACGCGTGGTTAATAAAACATCTTTACCGGGGGCATCGCCGCCATATTTATAGGGGTCGTAAAGCGAGTAATCATCCCCTTTTCTTTCTTTAAGCAACACAAAATGCGTTTGAATACCAGCCTGTTTATTCCAATCCACTTGTAAAATGACAGGTTTTCCGGCTGCGACAGCGGCGTCAATTAAATCAAGAGGCGCAGGAAACGCCTCGCATGGCTGCATGTCGCGGTAGGCGCAGTTGGGCCAAACGTAAGGTAATACGCTGGGAATAAAGAAAGCGCCTTGAAAGCCGCCTGCTTTTTTCATTTTTTCATTAACAGTGAGAGGGGTTTCGTCGTAGCCAATGCCATTGAGCATCATCGTGACGGAGGTGAGTAAACAACCCCATCCGCCAATGGTCTCGGTGGAATTTCCCAAAGGGGAGGTTTTCCAAGCGTCGTCGTTCTGGTAAAGGTTCTTTGTAACAAACATATTTCCTTACCTCCTGCAAGTGCATAAAATATGGGTTTTTGATTGGTATTTTTATATAATTTTACTCTATATTTTCTTGCAATGAACCCGCAATTTTTAGAGAATTTAATGCCATTGAATCAAAAAGCGATGCGTAGCACATCGCTTTTTGGGTTTACCCGTAAAGTTCTTTCCTGAAAAACTCAGGCAGGGCAAATGCCGCTTTGTGAATTTCGGGGTTGAGATATTTATTTTCTCCGGGTGGATAAGGCGTTTGTAAGCCGTTTTGCCACGGCGTATTAGAGACGTACATGAAGCCAATTCCGCCGCCCGGATAGGTGGGGATGTTGGCATAGTAATACGCGGGATTTTTGGTCAACGCTTTCGCAGATTGATAAATTGTTTTGATCAACTCGGTGTCAAAAAACGGCTGCTCGCATTGCGTAGATGCGGCTCCGTTGGGCGTTAAAGCGCGAACCACGAGTTTATAGAATTCATCCGAGAACAATCTCTCTGCCATGCCAATGGGGTCGGTGGTGTCGGAGATGATGACGTCAAACTGCCCGGGATTCTCTTCGAGGAATCCAAATGCGTCGCGGACGAGCAGCTATGCGCGCGGGTCTGCCCACGGGTCGCCGAAAGCCGCGGAGAAATATTCACGCGAAAGATCGACTACGCGCTGGTCTAATTCGCAGACGACGGCTTCTTCCACAGACGGGTAGCGCAAGACCTGTTGCAGCGAGCCGCCATCTCCCCCGCCGACGATCAACACGCGTTTGGGATTTCCCACCGCGAGCATCGGCATGTG
>CAZAGR010000159.1:0-6400 GCA_964484585.1 uncultured Propionivibrio sp.
GCGATGAAATCCCGCGCCGTCGACGCCTGCCTGATTCTCTCATCCGACCCGCACTTGTCCGAATATCTGCCGGAGCGCTGGCAGGGGCGGCGCTGGCTAAGCGGGTTCAATGGCTCAGTTGCCACGCTGGTCGTAACCGCCGACTTTGCCGGGCTTTGGGTGGATAGCCGCTATTGGGTCCAAGCCGAAGCCGAGTTGTCCGGCTCGGGTATCGCCATGATGAAAATTTCCAGCGCCAGCAGTGCGGCGCATGTGGATTGGTTGGCCGAAACGCTCAAGCGCGGACAGGTGCTCGCCGTCGACGGCGCGGTGCTTGGACTAGCCGCCGCATCGCGGCTCAAGAGTGCAATGGACGAACGCGGTATCGTCCTGCGCAGCGATCTCGATCTGCTGGAGGACTGTTGGCCGCAGCGCGCCGGATTGCCTGAGGCAGCCATTTATGAGCACGCGGCGCCCTTCGCCACCGCCACCCGCGCCGAGAAGCTTGTCGGTTTGCGCGCCGAAATGAAGCGCCTTGGCGCTAACTGGCATTTGCTATCGACGCTGGACGATATTGCCTGGCTGTTCAATCTGCGCGGTGCCGATGTCTCTTACAACCCCGTTTTTCTTGCTCACGCGCTGATTGGTCCGCAATCGGCAACGCTGTTTGTCGGCAGCGGCAAGATCGACGCGGCGCTGACTCAGCGACTCGCCGCCGATGGTATCCAGGTTGCTGACTATGCCGCGGCGCTGCCGAGCCTGAGCGCTCTGCCGGTCGATACGGCTGTTCTGGTTGATCCCAAGCGCGTCACACTGGGAACAGTGAATGCAATCAATCCCTCAGTCCGACGGATTGAAGCGATTAACCCGACGACCTTCACCAAATCTAGAAAGACTGCCGCTGAAGCCGCTCACTGGCGCATTGCCATGGAACAGGACGGCGCGGCACTCTGCGAATTCTTTGCCTGGCTGGAAGCTGCGCTGACCGCCGGCGAGCGCATTACCGAAGTGCTGATCGACGAAAAAATCACCGCCGCACGCGCATGCCGGCCAAACTTTGTCAGCCCCAGCTTTGCCACCATCGCCGGATTTAATGGCAACGGCGCGATGCCGCATTACCGCGCCACGCCCGAATCGCATGCCGTGATCGAAGGTAACGGCCTGCTGCTGATTGACTCGGGCGGCCAGTATCTGGGTGGCACCACGGATATCACGCGCACCATCGCCATCGGCACGGTTTCCTCCGCGCAAAAACACGACTGCACCCTCGTGCTCAAAGGCATGCTGCAGCTATCGATGGCACGATTCCCTGTTGGCACGCCCAGCCCCATGCTCGACGCGCTGGCGCGCGCGCCGATTTGGGCGGCGAGCATTGATTACGGCCATGGCACCGGGCATGGTGTCGGCTATTTTCTGAATGTCCACGAAGGCCCGCAATCCATCTCGCCTCATGCGCAGCCGGATGCCAGCACGGGGATGCAGCCGGGCATGGTGACGTCCGATGAGCCGGGCATCTACCGTCCTGGCCAGTGGGGCGTACGCATTGAAAATCTGCTGCTGAATGTGCCGGCAGAGTCCAACGGGTTCGGCGAATTCCTGCATTTCGAGACGCTGACACTGTGTCCCATCGATACGCGCTGCATTGATGTCAGGCTTCTGCGCGATGATGAGCGCCGGTGCCTTAATGACTACCATCGGGAAGTCCGTGAGCGGATTTCACCACTGGTGTCGGGCGCCGCGCTGAACTGGCTGACGCGGGCAACGGCCGAAATCTGACTACACGGCGGGCGACTTGCGCCCCGGCCAGGTCGCCAACACCACGCCCAGAAGTGCGATGAGAAAAGCAGCCAGCTGAACCTGGCTGAACGGCTCGCCCAACACCGTCACGCCGACTATCGTGGCGGTGATGGGCAGCATGACGGTGAAGACGCCGCCCTGGCTGGCCGGAATGACGCGCAACCCGGTCATCCACAACCACACTGTGCCAACACTGGCGGCCAGCGAATAGAACACCAGCAGCAACCATGAATCAACGTGCACTGCGGAGAAATCGAACTGCAGTGCGGCGACAATTCCCATCGGCGTCATCAAAGCGAAACCCCAGCCGTTGATGAGCGCTGTGATGCGTCGCGGGCTTAATGCGCCGGTGAGCTTTTTACCGATGACGGCATACGCCGCTTCACAAATAACCGCGGCAAAAATCAGCAGGTTTCCAATCCACTCGCGCTGCCCAGCTACCGCGTCGGCATCTCCCGTCGCAAGGGCAACCGGAGCACGCGACAAGGCCAGAAGGCTGACGGCCAGCATCGCGCATGCCACCCCGGCCCACACGCGCAGGCTGATACGCTCGCGCAGAAAGATCCAACTGAGCAAAGCCACCACCGCTGGAATGGCGGCCATGATGACGCCGGCCGAAACGGCACTGGTCATGCTCACGCCGAAAAGCATGCAGATTGAAAACAAAAAATTGCCAAGGAAAGACTCGAGAAAAATCAGCTGTCGTATCTGACGCGTCATCGGCAACTCGCTTGCAGGTTTTTTCAACCAATGCAATATCGCCAGCCCGCCGATTCCGAAGCGCAGCCAGGCGAGCAGCAAGACTGGAAAAACCAGCGTCAACGGCTTGGACAGCGCCACATAACTGCCGACCAGCGACATGCTCATGGCCAGGCAGCACAAGGCCAGCGGGCGACTCAAGGGAATTGTGTTCATTTAAACCACCTGTCCGGCGACCCAGCCGGACGACCAGGCCCACTGAAAGTTGAAGCCGCCGAGCCAGCCGGTGACGTCGACCACCTCGCCGATAAAGTAAAGGCCGGGCACTGACTTCACCTCCATGGTTTTTGATGACAGCGCGTCGGTCGACACCCCGCCCAACGTCACCTCAGCCTTCGCATAGCCAAGAGTGCCTGAGGGCAAAATGTTCCATGCTTTGAGCGCTCGTGCGGCAAGGTCGATATCGCGCTTTCCCAATTCAACCAGCGGCCGAGTCAGGGATTTTTCACCTACGACCAGAGCACACCATTCATGCGCAAAACGGCGTGGAAGATGTTCCGCCAGCAGATTTGGCAGCAAGGCTTTGCTCTGCCGCTGCTCCACAAGCCAGGACTCCACATCGACTTCGGGAAGAAGATCGATGGCGATCGGCGGGCGCTTGCCGTGATACTCCTGCATCTGCCAATAACTGGAGATCTGCAATATCGCAGGACCAGACAAACCTCGATGCGTCAGCAGCACATTTTCACGGAAACGTGCATCCGGTCCGCCTTGCAAATTGGATACCGATGCCGCGGCAGTGAGTGTCACGCCCGCCAGCGGTTTGAGCACTTCGAATACTTCGGGGGCGAGCGCCAGCGGCACCAGTGCCGGCTTCGGCGCGATGACCGGGAGGCCAAACTGTTCGGCGACTTTGTAACCGAAGGGCGTCGCGCCTATCTTTGGAATCGACAAACCACCACTGGCAATCACCAGCGCCGCGCTGCGGACCCGGCCGCGTTCAGTCAATAACGTGAAAGGTAGATCATGCCCAGGGTCGTACTCAACGGCGTGAATGCTGCAACCAACGGCCCATTCGACGGCGGAGTTATCGCAATCGTCTTTGAGCATGGCGATAATATCCTGCGCCGACTCGTCGCAAAATAACTGACCATGTTCGCGTTCGTGATAGCGTATTCCACGCCTCTCGACACGATCGATAAAGTCACGCGATGAAAACCTTGCCAACGCGGAGCGGCAAAAATGCGGATTCTGTGACAAGAAATTGTCGGGTCCCACATGTCGATTCGTGAAATTGCAGCGGCCACCACCGGAGATACGAATCCGCTCACCAATTTTTGTCACATGGTCCAGCAGCAATACGCGCCGCCCACGGTGGCCGGCCTCTGCGGCGCACATCATGCCTGCCGCACCTGCACCAACAACAACGACATCGAAAATCACCCGGTGATCTCCGACCGTAAAAGCGGCCGGCTCGCAGGGCGAGCAACGAGGCGACTGCTAAAGTGAGTTACTCTGACTCGATGCAACATGTTTTCATCCCTACCGATGTCTCGACAATCCACCACTGAAATTCAGCCGGCCGCAGGATTATCGACCAGCTTGCAGATAGCGCAAGCGGGAATTTGGCTAGGCTGGTTCGATGGCGCGGCGCTGCCCAATCCGGGCAAGATCGGCATCGGCATCGTGTTGACGTCGCCGACCGGGATTCGCCACGAATCCTCGGTGCGACTTCCTGCCGAAGGCTGCAGTAACGAGGCAGAGTTACACGCACTGGTTGCTGCGCTGGAGTTCGCACGGACTCTCGGGGTACAAAAGCTGCGACTGCACGGCGATAGTCAGGTCGCAATCACGCACGTCGCCGGTCAGCAGCGAACCGGGATTGCCCGACTGGTCACGCTGATTGAGCGGGGTCAGGGATTACTTGCCGGTTTCGATGAAATCGAATTGATCTGGGTGCCACGACATCGCAATGCTGAAGCCGACAGACTATCGCGCGCAGCACTCGGCCTGCCGGAAAGTCCTCCGCCGGCAGGCACAAAACGCAGGCGTCAAAGGCGTTAAGTCGATATGATCTGCGCCTTGCATCATTCGGGAGCCACCACATGGGAATACTGACAAACATCATCGCCGCTGAAGAAGACGAAATTGAGTCGATTGGCGAATCATTAAGGCCGGTGGACGAATGGAGCGGGCTGGAACGGCGCGACATTGACACGGGCAAGATCGCCACCTTGCACTGTCTGCTGACCGGCGACGAATACGAGGAAGCACTCAGCGCTTATGAGCCCATCTATGCAGGTGATGAGGGCGTGCTAATACTCCGTCTGGCGGACGAGGCGACCGAGCGACTGGCCAGCCTGGAAGAGGATGCGCTCGACGAGGTTGCGGCCGAGTTGGCGGCCACTGAGGAATTTGAACGTGAACACTGGGATGTAGAAGAGGTGCACGCCTTGGTAATGGAACTGGCCAACTTGGCGCGCCTGGCCGATTCTCAAGGGCAGCAACTTTACGTCTGGATGCATCCGCTGCTGACCTGAGCCGAGAACGCACTCAGTGGCCACTGCTAAGGTCTGGTTTGTTTACCTTCTCGAATGCCGCGACGGCAGCATATACACTGGCATCGCTATTGACGTGGCCGCGCGCTTCGAAGCGCATTGTGCCGGTCGCGGAGCGCGCTACACGCGCTCACATCCGCCGCTGAAAATATTGGCCGCCGAGGCTCACCCCGATCGTGCCAGCGCTTCGCGCGCCGAATACCGGATCAAGCAAATGGACGCCGGCGACAAACGGCGTTATGTCGAGACGCTGCAAACGACTTGAACAAATCTAAAAAATCACCAGCTTTTCATAGATTTTTTCAGGTGACGTTCCTTTGGCACGCTCGAGTTCATAAAACGCAATTCGCTGCGCTCGAACCCGCTCTTCAGCCGACGTCGCACCCGTATCATAAGTTCCGCCGCCCCGATCTGGAGGGATTGACGCTTGCGGATACGCATCTCGACGATAAGCCAGATTCCGCGCAAGACGCGCGGCAAGTTCAGCATCCGCCTGCTGTCGGGCGCCTTCCGCTGAAAGCACTTTGTCAGGTTCGTCGGCCTGCAACAAACGTTTGCCTTCAGCGCTGATGCTCACTTTGTCACCGGACGCGGTGTCAGGTTTGACACTGGGCTCCGCCACTGCCTTTTCTTCAACCACAGCGGAATTATTTGCCGCCGGGGCGGCAAAACGCGCCCCAAGGTACGCCAGAGATTGCCCTAAATCCGATAATCCGATCATGAAACACTCCATTGCACGAGAGTGCTTCATGTATTGCAAACATCAGGCCAGGACTAATCCCCCACTACGCAATCGCGTCGTTGCCATGTGCTGCCACAAAGTCGGCGCTGGTGCTGGCGTTCCACCACACATCGAGCTAAACCATTACTGTCCAGCCTTTGATTTGAGGTACATATCAATACGTCCGTCAGACCGGATACTGCTTGAAGCTGAAGCGCTGTCCGCCAAGCGCCGACTTTTCCACCGACCACCTCGCACCCGCGTTGCCACGGGAACGCTCGATTTTGTCAGCGCGGTAGAGCTGGACGCCCGACGACACCGTACCGATTACGCCCATCCGCTTGTGTTGCAGGTTTGCACCAAAAATTGACGGGACGACGAAAGCGCTAAGGGCGTCAATTGGTTATCCAATCGACTGCCACTGGCTAATCCTGTTTCTTCCACTGTTAGAGAGAGTTTTTCTAATTGCGAAGTTAGCGGCAACGTCGGCAACAGACTGATAGCGGGTCTAAAGCTCTCTGAACTGATTGCTCCAAACCGGTCATGCAGGTTCGAGATTGAATGACGGAAAAGCGGCGATGATTTTGTCGATGTGTATACCCGCGATCGGCCACGAAGAGACATAGCGGCGTCGAGCAATCTGACG
>CAZAGR010000160.1:0-6383 GCA_964484585.1 uncultured Propionivibrio sp.
GAACGCTTTTGTCGCTCTGCGTCCCGACTTCGCTGACGGAGTTCAAACCGGACATCCAGCGCCCCCGCAATATCAGGTGCCGGAACTGGCGCAAGCGATTGCCAGCGCGCCAAGAAATCAACATCACCACTGATTTCCTCGCGCCCTCCTTCCATTGCACACAATAAAGTCAGCCGCGACGCGATCCCTGCCGCGTCATTTACTGCAGCCGTAAGCTCATCCGCAAGTCCAGTAACAGCTTTTTCTTGAAGACCCAAGGCCGGCAGCAAATCTGTAATCTGGGCGAGCTTGATTCGTGCGTCGCTCATCGCAGGGTTCAGCGACGCCAGAACATCACTCGGCATTTTCGACATATCAATCACTTCACCGCTGGCTGCTGCCAAATTAGCCAGCGCCTGCCTGGCGTCGTTGGACCAGCGAGTAATGGCGCGCTGACGCTCGGCATGGTCGCGAACTCGATGCGTAAGACGGGCATAAAGGTCAGCAAATCTTGCCGCCTGGTCACCATCAAGCAATTCGGGATCAAGCTCTCGCCAGGATTGATCGAGTTCAACCAGGCGATTGGCCGGAATCATCAAATCATCACCAAGCATAACCGCGATTTGGATCAGCTCCTCGGCCCGCGCACATGACTTACGTTGCGCAACCCGCTTTTCGTAACATTTCTTGGCAACGGAATGCACCCGCCGGTCATGCGTGCGGAAATCGCGCTCCGCCTGTCTGAGCGCATCTTCGCCGCTCAGTGCCAACACCGCGGAAATCTTGATGTCAATGGAAGGAGATTCATTCAGCAGTGCCAGCAAAGCGGCGTCGTCGCCCAAGGCCGCCTGCAGCCGGGATGCGCCTTCCAGATCAGCCGACGTCGACACCGACGCCTCTGGCGCCAGCGTGGTCGGCGATCCATCTTGCTTGAAAAGTGTAGTGAACATGGGGTCAAAATGCCTTGCGCTAGTGGGTGCGGGAAAGGTGGTGAATCGACATACGTCAGTGCATTCGTATTTTGATCGAAATCAGCCAGCCTGCCGATATTGTAGGGCTCATCGGCGGATTTGCAGAGATCGTTGCGAGAACAAACGCCGTCCCGCCAGCGCCGACTTTTCATGACTCATGGCTTCACGCTTTGCCAGACCTCGTCGATGCATTTGCGCAATGTACTCACCAGAATATCCACCTCTGCATGACTGATGATGAGCGGCGGTGAAAACACCAGACCATCGAACACGGCGCGAGTGACGAGCCCGTTGGCAAAACACAGATTACGCACACGCGTCGAAACATCGCCGACAGGCAGAAATCCTGTTCTGGTTAATTTGTCTGCAGTCAGCTCCACGCAGGCCATGAGACCGATTCCCCGCGTTTCACCCACCATCGGGTGATCATTCAACGTGGCCAGTTGCCTGAGGAAATACGGACCAATATCGTCATGCACTCGCTCGACAAGTTTTTCGCGCTCGATGATGCGCAGGTTTTCCAAGGCCACGGCCGCAGCGACCGGATGGCCGGAATAGGTATATCCATGCGGAAAACGCCCGGGGCGTTCGAACAAGGCTTCGGCAACCCGGGTACCGACAACGCTGGCTGCAATCGGCTGATAACCGGACGACAAACCCTTGGCCACGCTCATGATGTCGGGCTGGATGTCATAGGCATCGCAAGCAAACCAATGGCCGGTTCGGCCGAAACCAGTTATGACCTCATCGGCAATCAGCAGGATGTCGTATTTGCGGCAGATTTCCTGCACGCGCGGCCAGTAATTTGCCGGCGGTGGCACAACGCCGCCGGCACCCATCACCGGCTCGGCAATGAAAGCGGCCACGTGTTGGGAGCCAAGTTCCAGAATGCGTTCCTCAAGAGCATTGGCGGCCCGCAGAGCGAATTCTTGCGGCGTCGCTGTGCCGCCGAGCGCGTACCAGTGTGGCGGCAGAATGTGGGAGATACCCGGAATCGGCACCGCAGCAATATCGTGCATGCTCGTCAGCCCGGTAAGGCTGGCACCCGCGATCGTGCTGCCGTGATAGGCGTACTCGCGACTGATGATGTGTGTTCGTTGCGGCTGACCACGCTGCTGCCAGTAGGTTTGCACCAAGCGGATGTTGGTATCGTTGGCTTCCGAGCCTGAATTGGCGAAGAAAACATGATCCAGGCCCGCCGGCGTGCGCTCGGCGATCGCTTCGGCGAGCTCGACCGCGCGCGGCGTCGTGGTCTTGAAAAATGTATTGTAGAAAGGCAAGGTGCGCATCTGCTGTGCCGCTGCATCGGCCAGCTCTGTCCGGCCATAGCCGACATTGACGCACCACAATCCCGCCATGCCGTCGAGAAAACGTTTCCCGGTAACGTCGGTCAGCCAGACGCCTTCCGCATGATCAATGACCAGCGCTCCTTCGGCCGATAGTTCGCGGTGATCGGTAAACGGATGGAGATGGTGGCGACGGTCAGCGTCCTGCCAGGCGGCGAGCGAGCGAGGGGAAGTGGCAGTCATAGCGGGATCCACAGATAGCACCTGTACGGGCAGTTAAATTATATGAGGGGGTTTTTGTTGGATTGTCGCGGACATTGATCATTGCGCGTCTAAGACGGTTTCACCCAATCCCCGGCGTAGCCCGGGTTGGTAATGGCAAGCCTGTCTCGCACTTGATCCTTGAGGATGGCACATAAACTGTTTAGCTCGGTATCGTGTTCGCCAGCGAGAATCTGTCTGACCAACAGTTCTTGGTCGACGAACTTGTTGTTGGGCGGCTGCGCTTGATCTCCCGCCGCCAACTCTCTGATCACGATACCCGCGCAATGCGCCGCGACCAAAATACGCATACGGAGTTCCACTGGCGCCAGTGCGCCGATCTTGCGCAATTCCGCCTCGAGACCTATTGCAAGCTCATGCGCGTTAGGATGCTCCTCCATCACGTTCCCTCGTCCATCACGTTCCCTCGTCCATCAGCGACAGTAAATCCCATTCAATTTCCGCTACGCGGCGACCGAGCACCAGGCGTTGAAGACTTTGATGCTCGCCGTTGAGGTAGGCGCTAGTATTGCGCAAACAGTAGAGACCCCACCAGACCTGTCCAAGCACTTCGCCGTAGTGAATCCGCTCCGGAGTCATCGCAAAAGCCGACGCCTCACAATACCCATCTAGCAATGGATCCAGATCGCCAAGACCACCGGCACGATTTTGATCATTGCCAAACCGCCATGGCCGGATACAAAAAAATCCGAGATCAGTCGCCGGATCACCGCTGCGGCAAAACTCCCAGTCAATCAGCGCGTTCAGCCGGCGATCACCCACCATCAAGTTGCCTAAACGGAAGTCACCGTGGACCAGCACGGGAGCGGCAAGCGGCGGACGGTTAAGCATCAACCAGCGCAGCGCGATCGCCAACACCGAACGGTGAGGTGCAAGCCGCAACAGATCTTGGGCGAAGTCTGCAAGCGTTGCGCTGAGGATATCGACATCGGTATCACCTTGCCCGTGCCTTCTGGTTGGTGAAACGTGATCATCGGCATCGTTCGCGCCGATCGCGGCAGCTACATCCACCCGGCTCAGGCGGCCCGCAGCCCGCCCAATTTCCTTCAGCAGCGCCACTCGCGCGGCAACCGTGTCGTGCGCTGCAAGAATGCGTCGCGGACTGGATGATCCGTCGGACCATGCAGAAATGATCGATGCTGAAACAAAACGGCCGCCCGCCGGCTCATAAAGCACAGGGCGCGCGACGGGCACGTCGGCCTGATAGGCCGCCAGCGCGCCTCGATATTCCCTTTGGCGCGACGACCACGGCTTCGTCTCGTCAAGCGGATCACGTTTCAATACGTAAACTCGCTCGCGGCCACGGATGATCCACGCGTCGCGCGAAGCGCCACCCGGCAGCGGAGTGACCGTCATTTCGACACCGGGGTCGGGTTCGCTGGCATCAAGCAAGGCCTCGCGCACCAGCCCGGCTTTGGGCGCGGTGGCGCCAGTCGGGCAGACAGCCTCGGTCATTCAGACATTTGCTGCCGGGTGCGTAAAGCGCTTGAGCTCCTGCTTGGCGATGGTCAATTTATGCACTTCATCCGGGCCGTCACCGATGCGCAGCAGGCCGCGAATATTGACATACAGTTCAGCCAGGGGCGTATCGTCCGAGATCCCTTTTGCGCCGTGAATTTGAATTGAGCGGTCAATGATTTCCTGGGCGCGTTGGGCGATGAATACCTTGGCAATCGAGATGTCACGATAGGAGGCATGTTTGCCATACAGGTCGATCGTTCGCGCTGCCCGCAGCACCAGCAACCGCGCCGCGTCCAGCTCCATCCGCGAAATGGCGATGAAGTCGCGAATCATCTGAGTATCGGCGAGCACGCCGTCCTTGAGCTTTCGGCTTAACGATCTTTCGCAACCGAGTTCAAGTGCCCGTTCTGCCGTTCCCAGCGCGCGCATGGCGTGATGAATCCGGCCCGGCCCGAGCCGATCCTGCGCCAGTTGAAAACCCATGCCCCGCTTGGCGACCAATGCGTCCGCGGAGACACGAACGCCATTGAAACGCAGCTCCGCATGTCCCGGCCCGCCAGCATGACCGAAGATCGGTACGCGGCGCACGACCTCCAATCCATTTGCATCCATTGGAACGGCCAACAGGCTGAAACGCTGATGCGGCTCGTTGTCCGGATCTGTTCCGACGATGGTCAGGCAAACTGCCGATCCGATGGCAAAGCTGATGAACCATTTATGACCATCAATGACCCACTCGTCGCCTTCCAATCTGGCCGTGGTGCGGATGCCGGTCGGGTCGCTGCTGGCGACTTCGGGCTCGGTCATGGCGAAGCAGCTGCGAATCTTACCGGCCAGCAAGGGTTCCAGCAGTTCGCTCCGCTGTTTTACCGTGGCATGATCAAGCAACAATTCCATATTGCCTGAGTCCGGATAATTGCAATTGAAGACCATGGGCGCCCAAGGTGAGCGCCCGAGAAGCTCACAAACATGACCGTAATCGACGTTACTTAATCCTGCGCCGTGAGTCGGGTCGGACAGAAATAAATTCCACAAGCCGCGTTTTCGCGCCTCGGCACGCAACTCCAGCATCAGTGGCGCGAAGGGTTCCGGCCCGTTGAGTGCGTCCATCTGTGCCGATAGCTCGCGCTCACGCGGCATTACACACTCGTCGAGAAAACCTGCGACAGCATGGCGAATGCGCTCGCCTTCACTCGAGAGGCTGAAATCAAGCTCACCAAGTTTCAGCGGAGTGGCGTGCGGGCGGTCGGTTTGAAGCGCTGGTGCCTTAGTCATGAGTCAAATTCCGAATGAAAAAACGAATAGCAGGAAATACGCGGATCACTCACACCCGTGGAAACTTGTCGCAACGAATGGCGGCCAGTATCTTTGAGCGTCGCAGTTCGGTCAACATCAGCCTCGCTCAGGCGCGCCCCAGCAACAGCGCAATTCCCTGGCCCACACCGATGCACATGCTGCACAACGCGTAGGTCGCATCATGCCGCTGCAATTGGCGCATCGCCGTACCAACCAGTCGCGCACCGCTCGCACCCAACGGATGGCCAAGGGCGATCGCGCCGCCATACCGGTTTACGTGCTCCGCATCATCCGCCAGTCCAAGCGCACGGGTTACGCTTAACACCTGGGCGGCGAAGGCCTCATTGACTTCAATCACGCCGATGTCATTCAGCGAGAGATGGTGACGCGCCAACAACTTCTGTATGGCGGGTACCGGACCAAAACCCATGACGCGCGGCTCGACGCCGGCAGTCGCCATACCCAGAACGCGTGCTCTCGGCGTCAACCGATATCGCTCGACGGCGGGAGCCGAAGCCAGCAACACCGCCGCAGCGCCATCATTAAGGCCCGACGCATTACCGGCGGTCACGCTGCCGTCTGCACTGACCACGCCTTTGAGTTTGGCCAGTTGCTCCAGTGTGATGTCGGGTCGCGGATGCTCATCCTTCGACACCGTGACAGTCTTTTTTCCACCGGCCGGCGCTAGCACGGCTACGATCTCTTCGGCCAGAAAGCCGGCGAAGATAGCAGCACGGTGCTGGCTTCGCCAAGCATAAGCGTCCTGATCGGCACGTGAAACTGCAAATTGCGCCACAAGATTCTCTGCGGTCTGCGGCATGCTATCGACGCCATAGAGTTCGCGCATGCGAGGATTGATAAAGCGCCAACCCAGGGTGGTGTCTTCGAGTTGCTGCGTACGACCGTAGGCCGATTCGGGTTTGGCGATCACAAACGGCGCACGCGACATACTCTCGACGCCGCCAGCCAGCACCACGTCGGCCTCGCCCAAAGCAATCATCCGGGCGGCAGTACCGATCGCGTCCATACCGGAGCCGCAGAGTCGGTTCAACGTCACCGCCGGCACGCTGGGCGGTAAACCCGCCAACAGCGTCGCCATGCGCGCCAC
>CAZAGR010000161.1:0-6353 GCA_964484585.1 uncultured Propionivibrio sp.
AGAAAAGATTACCGAAAATTCGCGGGGATTGGCGGACAAAAACTGAGAAAAAAACGAAACTCCGTACATCTGTGTCTCTGCGGCAAAAGGTTTAAAGATTTTGCAAGCGATCTAATAAAAAAACCGCTGGTAAAATAGAGAAAAACAAAAATAGTAGACCATGCTGGAGAATCATTTTTATGCTGAATAAAGCCGCTCAATACCCGCTGCATCCTTTTTTTATAGCCATGTACCCCATTTTGTTCCTGCTATCTGTTAATGCAGGGCAGCTGCCTATTCAACAATCCGGCAGGGTTTTGGCGTTGAGTCTTTTCATAGCGGCGATTTTAACTTTGCTGGCTGGCGCGCTTGCAAAAGATATTCGGCGCGGGGCTCTTTTTTGCTCTATTTTTCTAACCTTATTTTTTTTCTATGGGCATGTTTATAACGGGCTGCAAAAGAGCGCTCCATTTTTCGCCAGCCGCCCGTTTTTACTCACTTTATGGTCTGCGCTTTTGATTTTGGGCATTTGGGTAAGTTACAAAGTACGCGATATAAGTTCTGTAAATAAATACCTTAATTTTATTGCCTTGTTTTTATGGGTGCAGCCCGTTTTGAGCATTGGTTTTTTCGTTTACAAAGCAGGCATCCCGCAGGAAGTGGCTCCGCCTTCGCCATTCGATAACATTCAAGTTGCCGCGCAGGCGTCTCGGGATTTGCCGGATATTTATTATATTATTCTCGACGCGCATGGTCGCTCGGATATTGTAAAAGAGCTCTTCGGTTACGATAACGCTCCGTTTATTCAACATCTGGAGCAGAAAGGGTTTTATGTGGCAGATCAGGGACGCAGTAACTATATACAAACCTTGCTGTCAATTTCTTCCGCCTTGAATTTTAATTACCTTAATTTTGAAGGAATGAGTTCTGAATCCACTGACCGCAGTCCATTGAATGATTTAATCAGTAACAGCGAACTGCGTCAGTTCCTTGAAAAGCAGGGATATCAAACTGTAACTTTTTCCACCGGCTATAACACGACAACCATCACAGACTCTGATATTGTGATTCGATATAAAGCAGATAAGTTTTTTAACAGTTTTGAAGAATTGCTTATGACCACATCGCTGGTGAGCGCGTTGAACGAGGAAACCCAAAGAGAATTATTTGTTGATCCCTTCAAGTGCGAAGCGCGGCGCGGATACACTTTGAATATTTTTGAAAATTTAAAGAAAATTCCCGAATTGCCGGGACCCAAATTTATTTTTGCGCACGTTCTTTCTCCGCACCCGCCTTTTATTTTTGACGCAGACGGAAACCCGGTTGAATATGGCGGCTGCCGCGTCAACGACGGAGACTATTTTATCGGCACACACGAAGATTATCTGGCGGGGTATCCGCGGCAGTTGGCGTACACCGATAAAATGATTCAGGAAACCATTGATATCATCCTTGAAAAATCCGCGAACCCTCCCGTTATCATTATTCAAGGCGATCATGGTTCGGGTATGTATCTGAGATGGGACTCGGTGAGAAAAACCTGCATGCGTGAACGCGGCTCCATTTTGAATGCTTATTACATCCCCGATCAAAAATACGACCAATTATACGAAACGATTACGCCGATCAATTCATTTCGCGTGGTCCTGAATGAAGTTTTTAAGTTGGATCTGCCATTGTTGGAAGATAAAACTTATTATTCAGGTTGGTACACGCCCTATCAACTGATTGATGTAACCGATAAATTTGAAGATTCTTGCAAAGTGGGGAATTGATTCATGCGCGGAAAGATATTTTTAAGTCTCGCGATTTTTTTTGCCGGTTTTATTGTGATGTCGGTGGCGCTTTTTGCCGACGCGCTCGAGTTGGATCAAGGCGCAGGCTGGGGGCGAGCCCGAATCGCACTTTTCTCTTTTGGCATATTTTTGGCGCTAATCTCCTTCCTCTATTATATTTACGCCGAGCGGATATTAAACGCGCTCAATGCAACCAAGGTTTTTTTTGAAAAATACATTCCAATGCCTTCAAGTTTTGCGTTTTTTTCAAAATATCGCTTTGTGTTTCCGTATATCGTCTCGGTCATTTTAATTTACATCTGGCTTGTGAGTTCAGGCACATGGATAACTTGGACTTCGCCGACATATTACTATGCTAATTTATCAAAAGGTTTTCAAAACGGAAATCTCTACACGACATCCAAGCCGCCCGCCGAGCTGATTGCGCTGCCAGACCCTTATGACGATCTCGCCCGCCATCGCGCAGGAGTCAACCCGCCTATTGACATCAGCTACTACAAAGGCAGGTATTATCTATACTGGGGACCTGTTCCATCTTTGCTTCTTGTTGTAGTATCTCCATTACATTATGGCAGAATAGGCGATTTGCAACTTGTATTTTTCTTTGCCTGCGGCATTTTCTTCGTACTGTCGTTTTTTCTTTTTACATTCTACGACCGCTTTTTTCAACATATACCCAAGTGGACTCTTACAACCTCAATTCTTTTAGCAGGTTTAAGTAACCCGTCTTTATTTATGCTGGCTAACTTTTCCGGTGCAAGAATCTACGAAGCGGCAGTGTTTGGCGCTCAATTTTTTCTCATGGCAGGATTTCTTGCCGCATTCATTGGCTTGAGCGGCTCTTTGGAGAACTGGAAACTCGCGCTGACAGGCGTTCTGTGGGCGCTTGCCATTGGTACGCGCCAAACTATTTTACTGCCCGTTGCATTTATGGCGCTTATACTTGCGTACAGGCTGGCAAATACGAACAGGACGTCTTCGCAAAAAATTACAGGCGTTGTTTCTTTGGTTTTGCCGCTTATTCTCGGTTTGATTTTGTTGGGCTGGTATAACTGGGCGCGATTTGGGTCTGTAACAGAATCAGGAACTTATTACCAAATGAATCATGGATTTGTGCATTACCATGTTGATGAACTTTTTGGTTTCAAATACGTTTTTCAAAATTTATATAATTACTTTTTTGCGCCGTTTAATGTAAGCGCGCAATTTCCATTTTTGCACCCCAATCTCGGAAGTAAGGAAGAAATGTTTCTATTTTCCGCCTCCGCGCCTTCTATATATGGTTCTCAACTTATTACCGGATTGTTATACGCGGCTCCCTTCGTTATCTTTTTTACTGCCTTATTCTTCAAAAGACAATCAGAAGCGCCCAACGCCCAAAGATTATTTAATTGGATAATCGCAACCTTAGCAGGCTCGGCTCTGGCGGCTTTTTCCTTCCTGCTTATATTTTTTTGGGCTGCCATGCGCTACATGGCAGACTTTATGCCGTCATTGATGCTGCTCAGCGTCATCGGCTTTTGGCACGGCTATTCTCTGCTTTTGCAAAAGCCGCTTGCGCTGAAGTTGTATACGGCGCTAGCGGTGACGCTCGCAAGCGTTTCAATTGTCGTTAGTCTTTTGCTGGCTTTATCTGTTAATGACGCGCGTTTTTTGGTTATCCGCTTCTTCACGCAACCTTAGGGCGTAGATAAAATTTTTTTTGTTGTATCGCCCTGCAGGAGGATGTCTTTTTATAAGGACGTCCTCCTTTTTGTTGGCAATTATCTTGTAATCCCCTGTTAACTCTGCTGCAATGCAATAAACAAAATGTCAGCCCTATAATATGCAAGACGAAAAATATATTTGCAATAGGAGCGATGGATTTGTGGAGGTGTGACGAAGTAATTAATTGAAATTGACCGCATTATTATCAACATAAGGAGAATCCCTATCATGAAGTTTAAATTTGTATTTCAAGTTTTTGTCCTGCTTGCCTTAATGTTTGGTTCGTTTGGCGCAAGTGGAATGGCGCAAGCCAAATCTGGTCACTCGGCTTTGAGTGACGCCATTGTCGTTCCCCGCGATCTCACTTATTGGAATGCCACTTTTACCGGCAGCGTAGACTCTACGCGCTACGAAAAATGGTCGCTCCAACTTAGCGAGACAAACACGTTTACTATTACCGCCTCCGCTACTTTGGGGGATTTTGTCCCACTGATATCGTTGCTTGATCTAAATGGAAATGAGATCTCAACGCTGGCGGGATCTTTAGCGGCTACGCAGCCTGCCGGTATGTATTACATTCAGATTCAGCCCCAGTCGGGCGGGGGCTCGTATAACCTGACCATTCGTAAAGTGGATACAACTAGTTTGTCTGCCTCCGTCACTCCTGAATCGCCCAGCGTAAATTTAGACGACTCCGTCCTCGTTAGAGTTAGTTTAAACAATGTGCCCTCCACTGGCTTGACCAGCGCCGAAGTGGCTTGCACCTATGATGCCAGCATTTTGGATATAAGCGGCATTACTGATTCGGGTCTTTTTGGTTCCGATGCGGTAATGGTTGTCAACGATTCCGCGACAGGCAAATTTATCGTTGCGCTTGCAGGCAGCAATGGGAAGAAAGCCACAACCAGCGGCGATGCTTTTGTATTTTATGCCTCTGGTTTGAAAGTTGGGCAAACGTCCATTAACTGCACGGTACGGGTTTCTAGCGGCGATAAGGTCTTAACCACAATTCCTTCCGCGTCTGCCAGTATTACCGTTGTTTTGCCAAATGGCACGCTTACAGGCAAGGCAGTCGCAGCTAAAACAGTTACTGTCAAAGTATATGATTCTAGCAACGCTGTGGTCTCCACGCCTACGCTCGGTTCGGATGGAAGTTTTAGCGTCTCGCTTCCTGCCGGAACTTATACGGTCATAGCCAGCGCTACGGGCTACCTCGATGCGCAAGGTTCTGTCACCATCACTAGCGGAGCCACCACCGCGCTCTCCACTGCAAATCTGCCCGCAGGTGATATTGATGGCAATGATGTGATTGACCAATACGATGCTATGACTATTGGAATGAGCTACAACACTTCCACCCCCGCAGCCGCCGACTTAAACAACGATAGCGTAATAAACGTCCTCGACCTTGAGTTGCTCGCCGCCAATTACCATAAATCCGGTTCGCTTGCCTGGCAGTAATCACCAACATCGCAGTAGGGGCGCATGATGAATGCGCCCCTACTTATGGAGACTTCAATGAAACAGACCGCCTCGCTTTTATTTGCAATTATTTTTGCGCTCGCCGCTTTTTTTACGGTCAGCGCCCAATCTGCGGAATCTATTTGGTTAACTGTAAGCGCTACATCATTCAAAACCGGTGAAACAGTTGTTGTCACTGTAAATGCTGTTTCGGGTACGCCTGTTCAAGGACTTACTTTTCAGATTCTCTACGAGCCTGCGTGTTTGCAGCCAGTTAGCGCTACCAGCCCGATTTCCGGGATGAACGGTATGCCGCTCCCGCAAACGCCTGGCTTGGTAGATGCAACTTTTGCAAGCACAACGCCTCAGATCGCCGGAGGGGTATTAGCTGAGGTGAGATTCTTAACCCTCGGCGGCTGTCAAGCTAACATCACGCTTGAAAGCGCGGGGCTTGCCATCCGTAATGAACAGGGATTTGCAGCTCCGCTTGCGGGCATCGCGTTGGGTGAAAAAAATATCACTTTGATTGTGGATAAGGAATTGGGAACTTCGCAAGTCGCGGAACCTATCTCAGGCGGGACGCCGTTGCCGCTGGGTCCCGCGCCTGCTTCTGATGGCGGTGATTTTTCCGCGTGGGGGATTATTCTGGCATCAGCTATTGTCGCTATCGTCGGCGTAGGCGTTACTATTCGCCTGCTTCGTAAAACATCAGGATAAGACGTAACATGAAAATAAAATACCCCCTTCACTTTTTGTTTTTTCTGATCTTGTCTGTGACTTTTATTCCTTATCAAGCGCAGGCTCAAATGCTTGCCGTGCCGCCAGTGGATATGTTTCAACTGCCTTGGGAGCAAGGTCTTTCGTGGATCGCCATGGACGGGTTTGATAATGGCAGCCGCAGACTCGCCACCAGTCCGCACAACTTTAACATGGGCGGCGCAGTCGATTTCGCCCCGCATAATGGTATGACAATTGGAGAGGATACTTCAAATTTTTGGGTGACAGCCGCCGCTGCGGGCACAGTAACCGAAGTTTCCACTTGTTATATAAAAATTAATCATGGAAAAAGTTGGACGACAGAGTATTACCACTTGAATAATATTCAAGTAGTTGTTGGAAGCGTAGTGAGTCAAAACCAACGCCTGGCGATCATTCATAATAATGAGAAAGAGAGAGTGTGCGCTGGCAATAAGTGGCCCGGTCCGCATTTGCATTTTGTTTTGCGCCCCAACATGCGTGATGCAACCCTTGCGGGTTGGACGATTAATTACGATCAAGTATCCAATGTGACCACTTTTAAAAAAGGTTCCCAGTCGCTTGGATCTTTTCAGCCGATCTTGAATAGCATGACAAGCGTGTCTACGCCCACGCCTGTTGCAACTACATCTACGCAGGCGCCTGCGACATCAA
>CAZAGR010000162.1:0-6348 GCA_964484585.1 uncultured Propionivibrio sp.
GTTTTTATGATCTTATTTTTTCTTCCTCCGTCATTGAGTCTTAATCCAACACTAAGCATAATAATCCGGTCATATTTAATGTAATCCGTCGAACTATAAAAATTTGAACCCTGGTTAACAATGGTTTGAATATTGGTATTAAATACATTTTGAACTTGCAATCCCACATTCCCCTTATTTCCCTTAAAGCTATATTTTAATCCCATGTTGGACAAAAAGTAATCAGAATCGGCACCCTGTGTCGTTACCGTTCTGCCTATATAAGTAGCATCCCATTGAAAACGAAGGTTTTTCGAGAGATCAACAGATGAATTTCCATTTGCATTAAAATTCAAACTTTTTTGGATGGTTTCAATGCCATTGGGATTTCCCTCAACATAAAACCGAAAAATATTTCCAGAAGCATACAGCTTCCACCATGAAGTTAATTTTATGCTTGCGGAGGCTTCCATCCCTGAACTTATAGCAGTTCCCGCATTGGTATATGTTCTCCAAAGTATGGTTCTCGAATATATGTCATTGACTCTAAATACTTTATCTTTCGTATAATTAAAATAGGCTATAGCTGAAAGTTCTACTTTTGACCATGTCTTTGAAAAAGCTACCTCAAAAACCTCTGCTAGCTCAGGTCTCAAATTGGGATCACCCAGTTCAATGGTTTCGGCATGCCTGTGATTTTTAAAGGGAGACATCAACTTTGTGGTTGGCCTGTCGATGCGTCTATTGTAAGAAATTCTTAAAGATTGAGCATTTTTAAAGGATCTCAAAAATTGAATGGATGGAAAAAGGTTCAATTTCTCGTAAACAAAAGGCTCTTTTCCCAGACGATGCGTTAACATTCTATCCATGTACTCGGCTCTAAGTCCAACATTATAGTTCCATTTTGATAAAGCACCGTTCAAATTTGCATAAGCAGCATGGATTTGCTGCCTTAAATCCATATTATCATTAAAAGCTGGATCAAGTTCCCATTTTTGACTGGCAATATTAAGATTTTCAAAAACAAAATCACCTGCATGATGAACAGACCTGAATTGATACCCCAACTCCAGTTTTTTATTATCGGCTAAAGCCTTTTGATAGTCGATTTGCCAGCGCAAAGCGGTTAACGGACTCTTTTCCTCTGACCTTTCGTGCAAGGAAATCTGTTTATTATCTTCATTTTCATCTATATTATTTAGCGGACCGCCTAAAACCGAGAATTCATAAACGCCCAGCAGAGTTACCTTGCTTTTATTGGCAAAATTTCTGGTATAGTCAGCATTCACCGTTTGAAAATTTCCCGTTCTTACGAATAGATTTTGATTAAAAAAACGACGAACTGGCGAACCAAAAGATTGGTTAAACAGATCGGTATTATTACCTTTTTTAAAAAATTCTTCATAATGTAAATTGGCCGTTCTATCTGTTTGCTTTTCACCCATATACCAGTTTACATTGAAAATATCATTTTTACCTGGAGTATAAGACACACCAGACCTAATTCCGAACTGATAATCCTTATAATTTCTTATCCCCTCTGAAGGAAGGAAAGTAAGAGAATCTTTTAATAATGTTCTTATTTCTCCAATCCTAAATCCTTCAATATCAAAGCGCCTATAATCGGCTCCAACAAAAAAACTACCTTTTGAACCTGTATAATTAGCTAAAAAATCAGATCCGTATCGTAAAGGTTCATTACCCCCTGACATTCCATTGGCAATAAGACTCCAACCTATTAATTGATCTTTTTTAGTAATAATATTAACAATTCCAGCTTTGCCGTCGGCGTCATACCTTGCAGAAGGAGAAGTTATTAATTCAATTTTTTCAATAGCGTTAGCCGGAATTTGAGCCAATGCATCAGAAGCTGTTCTTTGGGTAGGTTTTCCATCTATCAGCACTAAAAAACTGGCACTTCCACGCAATAAAATTTCACCTTCAACATTTACAGTTACAGAAGGAAGCCTGGAAATAAGATCCAATCCTGTTCCGTTGGCTGCATTTTGAAATTGTTTGGTATCAAATATTTGTTTATCTATTTGAACCGTCTGTGTTTTTCGTTCCCCATTGACGGTTATTTCCTCTAAGGTACTAACCGACGCAATGAGATAAATAGCTGGAAGATTCCCTGTTTTCTCCCCTGGCTTGAAATCAAGTGATTCATAGCCCATAAATTGAAAGCGAAAAATACTGATATTTCCTCGTTCAGATTTAATTTGAAATTTACCGTTCACATCTGTAACCGTTCCTGCTAAAATAGCAGAGTCTTTGCCTAATACCGATACCGAGGCAAACTCAATGGGTTTCTTGGTTTCACTATCAAACACAATTCCTTGATATTGTGATAATTGACCATAAACATTATTTAATATCACAAATGATATTAATAAAAAAAGAGGTGATTTCAGCATATATTCATTTAACTTCTCAAATATAATCTATTATACGCATCATTCTACCGTTAACCAGGTATAGCTCTCAGCAGGAATAGTAACTACTAGGTCAGCCTCATAATTTCTATTTAACTTTAAAGACATTGGTTTTCCCTCTTTTTCCCTGAACACAGCTGTATCTGTCAGACTTGTGTAATAAAGAGGTACCTGAATGGTTCTGGTGATGTCCTTTTTAGTAGGATTGTACAACATAAGCAACCCTTTATATTTACCCGATGGATCGGCATGTAACAACCCGTCCCAATCCCTGCCATCCGCTCTACGCAGATGAATCATATCAGCATTTAAAATATCCCGATATTTTTTATACCAAGCGACCGTTTTTAGAACCAATTGCCTGGTTTCCTCCGTGTCATATAATCGTGGACCCCGGTAACAAGCCTGGACTCCTGCGCCATAATACTGCATCATCAGATTTTCATAATCCTTTAAATGCTCGCTTAAAGGTTCAAGAATCGCTTCCGGTCCACCCCCTTGATATTTTGTCAGGGGAACAAATCCCCAGCTCATTGAGCCCATTTTTTCCAGGGTACCGTCATGAATATTTTGTCTGTTTAAGACTCTTTGTTGCTCCCGGGAAAGGGAAAAATTAACCTCCCTGTAACCAATGGCAATCTTATGCGTACCGTCTAAAAAATACCAATCTGGCGCATTAATATAAACCCCCTTTTCGTTCAACCACCGATAAAGTTCCTTTTGAATTTCCATCTGCCTCCACTGAGAATCATCGAGTCCCTCATGACCGGGATGCGAGGTTGAAGCGCATACGTCTCCTGGATAAGGACCATCATTTTCCCAAATATCAAAGCCTGTTTTTTCAAAAAAATACTTGATTTTATCTCTGAAATCCAGTCCCCAGGAGCTTCCAAAACAAGGAGCATTACCAAAAAGAGCGCCACCTGGCTTTCCTGTTTTTGGATCAATAACATCGTGTTCATCACTTATGCGACGGCTGCTGAATAGGGCATAACCGCCAAGTAAAATGCCCTTGCTATGTGCATAATCTGCTAATTTTTTCCAACGCGAAATATTGATTTCCGACGTGTCCTCCATTTTCAGGTGACTTCCAAAACTCAGGATAACGGCCTCGTAACCAGTTTGGACACATTGATCGATACAACGGACCACTTCATCATCACTTTTACTCACCAAATGCATGAAAACAGGATTCTGGGTAGTCCAGGGCGCTATGGTTCTATACATTTTTTTCAACATCAATCCCCTCCTTTGTCTGTCATAACTGTCCATCAAGAGCTCATTGGTTTTGACTGAAGTAAAAATTTCGCCCCTTTTCAGTGTAATTCCCGGTGCTTTTTCCGGATAAATTTCAAGCAAACAAGGGGTTTGAAAATTATAATTCACCTGGGACGTATATACGCTATCTGTTTTCCAATGAGTAGTCTGATCACTAATATCGTAACGCATGGCATTATTGAATGCATAATTAGTTTCAAAATAAATACCATGTTGTTTTTTCATTTCGTCTGGAGAACCGACGACCGCACTTTCCTCTTCTACCAAACCAAGTACCTCATTTACCACCCGATGTAATTTCACTTCTTTTGATGATTCATTGAGAATAGTCAACCATTTTACTATCAAAGGAATACCATCATATAGCGCATAATGAACTTCCACTTTTAAACCTTTCAACTCATTTGTAGGAGATTCAAACTTAAGAACCAATTCTTTTCCGGTGGCAGGCAGAAATTTACCTGTCCAGGTTTTAGATTTCCATTGAATGCCAGGTTTAATATCTGAGACCTGATAACTGGTAAACGTAAAATCATTTTCCCCTTTTGTCAGAGAAGGAAGCCATTCTGGTAAAAAGTATCCATTTTCCTTTTGACCAACCAGACCCCCAATCTGATATTCATTGTGATCAATAATCAGGCGAGCTTCAGGCTTTATGGCCCTTATCAATTGCTGTTCATTGGTTAAATTGGTGTAATCGAAGCAGGCAATATTTTTTCCTACGTAAAAAGATCTTTTCAACAAACCATTTTCGATGATCAGTATATTATTTTCCTCCTTTACGGTTGTTTTTTGAGGAATATTATGAATCAGCCAGTCAAGTTTCGTTGACTGCGCATGGAGGCTGCCAGAAAACAGGATAAAAAAAATCCCTAAGTATTTCATTATTTTACATTTTACACTAAAAATAAAAAAGGGAATGATAAAACAATCATTCCCTGCTAAATATAGTTTATAAATACATTAAAGTTAACTCTTCCTTGTGCCGGCAAAAACAAGGGCACCACCAGCTATGGCAATATCTTTCAATAGACTGGTGGTTGCAACTTGGTCACCTGCCATGGCACCTTTTAGGTGAATGACTAAAACAAACACTAATAACAATGCGGCTAATAAAACGGAGGCTAGTTTTGCCATTTTATCCGTGAGTATTGCGACCGCTGCTGCAATCAAAGCAATTCCAGTCAAATATACCCAAAGTACACCGCCGGGGACAGCAGCTGGAACCATCCCAGCCATTGCTGAACCACTAATGAAATGAAAAAGACCGAATATAGCCATGGGAATGGCTAATAGGTACTTTCCTGATTTGATAAAAACATCCATTTTTAATAGTTTAATTGTTAAGAAAATATGCGACTTATCAATTTAGCCATTTTTATGGACAAATGCGTACTACCTACTAATTTTAATAGGTTTAAAAGGATCAAATAAAAGGATTCACTTTAAATACTATCATCCTGAGGGAAAATTTTAAGCATTTTTAAAGCCAATAAAAAATCAGGATAAAATCTAAGGTTTAATTATGTCCAAAGAACTTGTAGTGAACCCTAATCTCTATTCAAACCATTTATATTCTGATGATTTTTTATCCCTTTTGAAATACTTTTATGTAATCGACAACAAACCAACGTGGGAAAACCGTTCTTGCATCAGGTGAGCCAGGAAAATTTCCCCCTATGGCCAGATTGATGATAAAAAAGAAAGATTGATTAAACGGATAGGGTTGACCATTCAAATCAGCAGGCGTTATTTGGTGATAAACGACATTATTAACCAGCCATTGAATCTTATTTTCCTCCCAAACGATAGAAAACACATTAAATGAAGTATTAAAATCATATTCACCTGAGGAAAAGGTAGCGCCGGTTCTAAACCGATGCTGCGCCAGGGTGGCACCAAAATGCGCCGTTCCAACTACCCTGTTTATTTTATCTCCACTGGCCTCCATAATATCTATTTCGCCACAAGCAGGCCAGGAAACCTGAGGAATATTATCCCCTAACATCCAGAGCGCCGGCCAATAACCCTTTCCTTCAGGAACAGCTGCCCTTATATCGATCCGTCCATATTTGAACGATTTTTTTCTTTGGGTTGTCAGCCTGGAGGAGGTATAATTTTTACCTCCTACCGTTTCCTTTTTTCCCTCAATGATTAAATATCCATCGGAAAGTTGGGCATTTTTTTCCTGATAAAACTGTAATTCATTATTTCCCCAGTTACAATTTCCGGGACAACCATCGCCCAGTTCGTAGTTCCAAACCGCGCTACTCAGATTAGTTCCCTGAAAACCCTCCTCCCAGACTTTAGTGAAGCCAGCGTAAGCATCGGGTGAAATATATCCCGTTTTAGGGATATTAATCTTATCAATCAAACTAAAATCGTCATTGACTAACGTAATGGTCATTCGAGTAGGTTCAATAACTGTTGCATTTAGGCCTTGAACGATAACAATTTCGATTTTTTCATCGGTCTCTTTAACGGCGTCGCCAAAGATCTTAAGTGGAATAGAAACCAGATAATCCCCTGGTTTTATAAACACTTTTCCTTCCGTAATAGCTTCAAAATCAGAACCAGCAGTGGCTGTTATGGCATTTACCTGATATTTAACCATCACCTGGGTTCTGTTTTCCCCTTTCAGTTGAATACCTAACTGTAT
>CAZAGR010000163.1:0-6338 GCA_964484585.1 uncultured Propionivibrio sp.
CCCGAATGACCGAAGCCATCTTTGCCAATCATGGCACAGTGGATGAGTGCATAGGCGATGCCATCATGGCGTTCTGGGGCGCACCATTGGACGATGCGCAGCAAGAATTGCATGCAGTTCGTGCGGCTGAAGCCATGCGTCAGTCGCTGCTGGGACTCAATTTGGAGCTTGCCGAGCAGGGATGCGCGCCGCTAAAGCTGGGCATCGGTATTCACAGCGGCGATGCTCTGGTGGGCAACATGGGCTCGGCCGCACGCTTGAGCTATACGGCAATCGGCGACACTGTGAACGTTGCTTCGCGGCTTGAGGCTGCCACCAAGGCGATGGGTGTGGAAATCCTAGTCAGTGGTACGACGGCAAAACCCTTGACCGGCGTCGATGATCTCCCCCTGCGCCCGCTTGGGCAGATTCGCGTCAAAGGTCGTCCCGAACCGCTCGATGTTGCGACCCCGTGTACCGATACTCGGTTGATTCAGGCCACCCACGCCGCACTCACCGCGCGGGCAACGGGAGATTCTGTTACTGCACTTGAATTGTGGCGCAAGATACTGGATCTTGCCCCAGAGGATGTTTTGGCGACCACGGCCCTGCGCCGCGCCGAAGAGCCCGGCTGGGACGGAATCATTGATTGCGACAAATGAGCGCAATTTGATTTTCACGCCGTAGCACCATCCGCTACGGCGAGAAGAGCGTTTTTTGCTCGACCGCCTTGTAGCGCAGTTGCTTCATCAGCGCCGACTTTTTGGGAAAGGCGCTCGGGCAGGTATGTTTGGGCGATAGCTTCAGGATTGATCTGCTACGCCACCCACGCTGTCCGCGTCACCCACGTTTTTTTCGCGGAACAGGGTTGTCCGGCCGGTGACCGGGTCAACGCGAATTTGCCAAGCTTCTTCCATGCCTTGAAGGCGTATTGATAGCTTGCAACCGTGACCATCGGGCATGAATACGCAGGGAATCCGTTTGCGTTCATCGGGGACGACAGAGGTGACCAGAAATGCGTCTGGCAGGGCATACAGGACGTTCTGTTGCGCGTCTTGCCAAGATCCATCGCGCAGATCGATGGTGCCAACGAATGCTTGTCGGCTACGGATTGCCTGATCTCTGGCCCGGGCAATAGCGCTAACCAGCTCGGCGGCAGGCGAACGTGCTTGGGTTGGTGCAGAAAGGCGAGAGACGCCCGGCGCGGTCAGGGCAACTGCGATCAGGATGATCACCATTACGACGAGCAGTTCGACCAGCGTAAAGCCGTGCGTCGGGTGGTCGATGTGGCCGCGGCAGGACTTACTCCCAGCTATTGATATCTGCGTTCTCACCTTCACCCCCGGCCACCCCGTCGGCGCCGAGTGAGATCAGATCATAGTCGCCGTGCTCGCCTGGCGCGGTGTAGAGATACGGGTTTCCCCACGGGTCATTTTTGATTTTCTTTTTGCTATATGGGCCGCGCCACTGCGCCGCGGGAGAATCTCCTTCGGGCTTTTCCCACAGTGCATTGAGGCCGTCCTTGGTGCTGGGGTAGCGGCCAACGTCGAGGCGATAGGTGTCCAAAGTAGCACCAATCATTTCAATCTGCGCACGCGCCGCTTTTTCCTTTGATGACGCAATATGGCCGAAGAGTCGTGGCCCGACCAATGCCGTGAGCAGGCCCAAGATGACCATCACGACTAGCAGTTCGACCAGTGTGAAGCCGCGGATGAGACGACTGGATTTTTGGTTGAAGTGAACGGTTGGAGACTGCCTTGGGTTCATAACGGTAGATCATTCAGAGAAAGAATTGCAGTAATCATCGAGACGACAATGCCGCCGATCACGATCCCGATGGAAATAATCAGGGCTGGCTCGATGATGACCAAGAGGGCACGCAGTTTCGCACGGACTTCGTTTTCAAAGCGGTCTCCGATTTTTATCAGCATCCGATCAAGTGCGCCAGATTCTTCACCGACGATGGCCAATTGACCTGCGAGCCTTGGTATCAGGGTGTTGCTTTGGAGTACGCGTGCCAGGCCTCGGCCTTCACGAAGCGATTTTTCGGCAGCAAGAAAAATTTTATCCAGATCCGCGTAGGGCGTCAGCGAGCGTCCGAGTCGCACTGCCTTGAGTATCGGGACCCCCGCGCCTAAAAGCACGCCCACGGTCGTGAATATTCGCGACAGCTCTGATTTGACAATCAACGCGCCGACAACCGGGAAATGCAGCAGCAAAGTTTGCAAGCGTTGCTTGGCTTTCGGAGAACGAAGCAAACGGGCGATTCCAAAAATGACGGCGACTAAAAATACGAGAATGTAAGCACCGTCGTCGATAACGACCGATGACAGGGTGGAGAGCATGCGAGCGGCAAAGTTGGCGCGCGACAGATCCCCATACGCCTCGACAAATTGTGGAATCACAAATATCAGGATTCCGCCTACCGCAAAAACACCAAATGCAAGCAGGATCAGCGGGTAAATTGACGAACTCAAGAGGAACTTTTTAAATTCCAGGCTGGATAAACGGTAATCGACCAGCCGTCGCATCGTTATCGGGAGAATTCCACCTTCTTCCCCGGCACGGACCATGGCTACTGCCAATGGATCAAACAAATCAGGATGGTCTGCAATCGTGTCTCCGAAGGTCCGACCTTTTTCAATTTCAAGCACCATTCTAAGAACAATTGCTTTCAATTCATTTGAGTCGCTGGCATTGGCAAGTATGTGCAGCGCGCGGTCAATTGGCAAACCTGCCGTAAGCAGTCCCTCGAGTTGATCGAGTAACTCGATGCCCTGGCGCGGACTGGACTGGCGACGTCTCCATGTTGATACGCGAACTGGCCATGTCATGACCGAGGTGCTCACTTATCGGCCAGTGCAGGCAGTTCCGATGTTCCCTCGCGGGCAACCCGGGCGAGTTCTTCGAGGGTGGTTTCGCCAGAAATCACCTTGCGCAGTCCATCCGCATAGAGGTTTGACTGGCCTTCCCGCGCCAGCAGATTCTGCATGGTCACGGCAGGTGCCTTACGCAGTATTGCTTCTTTGATCGGATCGGTGACCGGCATCATTTCAAAAATTCCGGTGCGACCGGAATAACCGCTGCCGCCGCAATGTGAACAGCCGACCGCCGCCGCAAGTTGTCCGGCATCGACCTCGAGCCCGTGCTGTTTCAGAAACCAGCGATCAGACTCGGCGATCGGGTGCACGGTCTTGCACTTTGTGCATAGGGTTCGGACCAGTCGCTGAGCGATGATAAGCACTACGGATGAGGAAATCAGGTAAGGCTCGATTCCCATATCAAGCAAGCGATGCGGTGCGCTTGCTGCATCATTGGTGTGCAGTGTCGAAAACACCAGATGACCGGTCAGCGCCGACTGAATGGCGATCTCGGCGGTATCCCTGTCACGAATCTCTCCAACCATCAGGATGTCCGGATCCTGGCGCACGATGGCACGCAGGGCGTTGGCAAATGTCAGGTCAATCAGTGGCTTGATCTGGATCTGGTTGATCCCGCCGATCTGATATTCAACCGGGTCTTCGACTGTGATGATTTTTTTCTGACTGCTATTCAGTGCTCCCAGGATGGCATACAACGTCGTTGTCTTACCGCTGCCGGTGGGTCCCGTCACTAGAATCATTCCGTGCGGAAGCGTGATCGTTGTCTCCAACAGTGTCCGACTCTTGTCGGTGAGTCCAAGATCACTGATCGTGATGACGCCGGATCCCTGATCAAGGAGGCGCAGAGCCATGCTTTCGCCGTGTACCGTTGGAACGGTCGATACGCGGATGTCGACTTCGCGTTCCCCACGAAACATCTTGATCCGACCATCCTGCGGCAGCCGTCGCTCGGCGATATTCATCTGTGCGCGTAACTTGAGGTGGGAAATCAGGGGTAGATAGAGCTTGCGGGCTGGGGCAGGGCAATCGAGGAGAATTCCATCGACCCGCATACGAATTCGTATATCCTTGCGAAAAATTTCCAGGTGCAAGTCGGACGCTCCGCGATCGATTGCATCGAACAAAAGATCTTGGGCGAGTCGGACTACCGGGGCATCTTCGGCGAGTGCCTTGAGCGTGTCTAGGTCGTCGAGGTCGTCGGTCAGATCGTCGCCGTAGAGGATTGTTTGTGAACTCAATGGGTCGTGGAGAGCACGGTTTTCCGTGATCAGCGCTTCCAGCCGCTTTTCGATAACGATACCGTTGGCAAGGCGGACCAGAATTTCTCGAGAAAATTTCTGCGCCACGGCCTGCAGTGCATTTACCGGCAGTGGATGGGACGCGGCAAATTCGATGCGATCGCTGCTGAAGAACATCGGCAGGAGGTTGTGGCGAACCAAAAAATTGGCGTCGAGTCCCGGCGGGCAGCTGATTTCGCTCGGCAGATCTTCTCCGGGCAACTCCCGGTTAATCAAGTAGCTGACTTGGTAGCTTGTCGATCCGTCACTTGCCTCCTGTGCCGGGGCGTTGATATCGCGGACCATGAAAGAAATTCCGTTATTTTCCGGCCGACGGAAAGCCAAACGGAGCAGGCGGTGGCGCATCGGCTTTAGCTTTTGCTGCTGCACGCGCTTCCATAATGGCTTGCAGCAGCGTTTTAGGTTGTCCGGTGGACGGCGTTGCTGCCTGTCCGGCGTCAGATGTTGCCACTGCCGGCGCGGCTGCTGGCGGTGAGGTGGCAGTCATGCCTTGTCCCGACTCTGTTTGGGCAGACTGCGCGGGAGCTGGTTCCATAGCCGGTTGCGGGGCTTGAGGCTGAGACGCCTGAAATCCCGCTTGTTCGTTCGCAGCGGGGGAGGGGGCTCCGAAATTTTGAGACAGTGCGGCTTGTGCCGGTGCGGGTATGCTTGCGGGTGCGCCACGCCCGCTTGTTGAGCGGCGTAACACCGGGATTACAAATCTCTCAGAACCTCCCCGGACGACGACTTGGTGGCCTTCTGCGGACTCCAGCACGTAACCACCGCCGAACGACTGACCCACCGCGATTCGCACCGTCCCAGCGCTGTTTGGCGGAAGCGCCGTCTTGAGTTTGCCCTCAAGTTGGGCCAAAATCTCGCGCGAATTCCCAAAAATGAGCACCCCTGTGATTTGTAAGTCCTGAGCGCTGATCGCCGGCAGCGGCGGTTCTGGAGGAGTCCAAGGCTTACCGGCAGGATCGAACGGGTTCCGCCCGTTGCTATCGAATGCCGCCGCACTCTCTGCGACGCAAACCAACGCAGTCAATGCAACTGCGAGCACTCTCGAAACAATGCACACCGTTAATTTGCTCATCGCGTATCTATGCTGATGTTGCTCGCCGTTGATGAAAGTGTGCGCGGCTGAACCAGACGCTTCTTGAGTTCAACCAAACTGTCTTGCAGAGATTGAGACAAGCGGTCACCGTCATCCCGGTTGCGGACGATATAGGGCGTAAACGTGATCAGCAGTTCGGTTTTGTCTTTGACGCGGTTCTGATTGCCAAAAAGGCCGCCAAGCAGCGGAATGTCTTTCAGGAATGGTATGCCTTGAGTGCTTTTGTCGCCATGGTCTTGGATCAGGCCGGCAACCACAAGGGACTTGCCCTCCTCAAGCGTGACGTCGGTAGTTACTTTACGTTTGCTGAACGACGGATAGATGGCTCCACCGACGGAAACATTGGCGCCACGGGAACTGACTTCTTGAGAAAGCGCCAAGTTAACGCGCCCTGAGCTTCCGATGGAAGGTTTGACCTCCAGCAAAATACCGGTTGGGCGGTATTGGACATTGTTGGACGTTGTAACACCACCTATGGCGGCCCCTGTGGGTGTCGATACCGTTTGCGTTACTACCGGCTCTTCACTGCCCACCTCAATCCGTGCATATTTGCCGTCGGATGCAAGGACGTGCGGTGACGACAACAGGTTCACATCGGTTGCGGTGGAAAGAAGATTGAATAATCCGGCGATCTCGCCCGCGGAATTGAATATTAAATAGTTGATGCCGCTGGCGACGGCATCCGAAGGAACGGTGGTCACCGGATTAACGTCTTTACCCGGCGCCATCAACCCCGTCTCAAAACCTACCTGAGCATTAGAGCGGGCGTTACCCGCAGAAAATTTCTGATTACGCAACCACCATTCGACGCCAAATTGCAGGCGATCTGTCAAGGTGACTTCCGCGATCATTACCTGAATTAACACTTGTTTGGGTGCTGAATCAAGTTGCTCGATGATGCGCTTAAGCTGAATATAGTCCTGCTGACCGCTACGAACAATCAGCGAATTGGTTGATTCGTCTGCCACGATCTGGATGTTGCCAGGCAATTGAACTGATTGCGCCCCGCGGACCACCACCCGCGATGGATCGGTTGCGCCGCCGGGTGCGGTGGGCGAATACAACGGTAAATTCATGTGTAACCAG
>CAZAGR010000164.1:0-6335 GCA_964484585.1 uncultured Propionivibrio sp.
CGAGGCGCGCGACACCATTGAGGACGTGCTTGAGCCATATTTGATTCAACAGGGGTATTTACAGCGCACCCCGCGCGGGCGCGTGGCGACAGCCAGCATCTGGAGACATTTCGGGCTGGGTCCGCCGGATAACCCAATGCAGGAGCAGTTACCGTTGGCCAGCAGTTGATTCGTCATTGGCAGAGTCCGGCAAGACAAGACGCCGGAAGTCGGCCCGATTGCTGATCCCTTGGTCGTCATCATGCACACTCTTGAACTTAAGTTTCCGCCTGTTGCTCTCGTGATACTAATCGCCATTGCGATGTGGGGCGCGACTTTGCTAGTCCAATCCATAGAACTTCCGTTCGCCGCGAGAATTATTTCGGCAGCCGTTCTTGCTTTGCTGGGTGCCGGAATCAGTCTCGCTGGTGTTTTGTCGTTTCGACAGGCAAAAACAACCGTCAATCCAACCCGACCAAATTCAACCTCAGCCTTTGTTAGTTCCGGTATCTATGGCGTGACTCGCAATCCCATGTACCTTGGGTTTTTATTCATGCTTTTTGGCTGGGCTGCATTTCTGGCAAATGTGGTGGCCCTAATCGGTCCATTCGCCTTCGTGCTTTACATGAACAAATTCCAGATCACGCCAGAAGAAAGGGCACTCGCAATCTTGTTCGGCACTCAGTTCGCGGTATACAAAGTCAAGGTACGGCGGTGGCTGTAAGGCTTAACTCCGGGGGCAGCGAATTACCTTCAGGCCACGCTATTTCTTGGCGGAACCGCAGTTGTCGCGTACGAACTCAATAGCCGACATCGGCGCCAAGGCGATCGCCGGCTTTGAGCATACGGGCCAACTTATTTCCTCTGTCCGACGCGCACTGTGGCGGCAACAAAGTTGTCGAAGCGCGATTCGCACAGGCTGAACCATTCGATCTGTTCGTCGCGGAATTTTTTCCACGGGCCGTACACTTTGGCGAATTTCGGATTCTTGGCTGCGGTCTCTTCGTAGAGTTCGACTGAAGCTTTATAGCAGGCCGCCAGAATCTCGTTGGAAAACGGACGCAACTGCGTACCGCTGCCCACCAATCGCTTCAGCGCGGCCGGATTCTTTGCATCGTATTTTGCCTGCATGTCGACATTGGCTTCGGCACATGCAGTCTCCAGAATCGCCTGATATTCCTTTGGCAGCTTGGCCCATTCGACCAGGTTAATGTAGATACTGAGTTGCGGGCCGCCTTCCCACCATCCCGGATAGTAGTAGTACTTGGCCACTTTGTTGAAACCGAGCTTTTCATCATCGTATGGGCCTACCCACTCCGCGGCGTCAATGGTGCCTTTCTCCAGCGCTGGATAGATGTCGCCACCGGGAATCTGTTGCGGTACCACACCAAGTTTCTGCAACACCTGTCCGGCAAATCCGCCGATGCGGAACTTGAGTCCTTTGAGATCTTCAACGGTCTTGATTTCCTTGCGATACCAACCGCCCATCTGCGCGCCGGTGTTGCCTGCGGGAATTTGATAAATGTTGTAATCCTTGAAAAACTCCCGCATCAGCGCAAGGCCGCCGCCTTCATACATCCATGCGTTCTGCTGGCGGCTGTTGAGCCCGAATGGCATGCAGGTATCGAAGGCAAAGGTGGGATCTTTGCCAATGAAGTAGTAGCTGGCGGTATGACCCATCTGCACGGTGGCGTCCTTCACAGCATCGAGCACGCCGGGACCGGGAACAATTTCGCCGGCAGCATAGACCTGTATCTGGAACTTGCCGCCAGTCGCTGCGGCGACGCGTTTGGCGATCAGTTCGGCACCGCCGTAAATGGTGTCGAGACTCTTCGGAAAGCTGGACGCAAGGCGCCACTTCAGGTCTGGCAAGCTCGCGGTGGATTGAGCCAGGACGTTTCCTGTGAGCGCCGTGGCGCCAGCGCCGACTATTCCCGTTGCGGCAGAGCCAAGAAACTTGCGTCGTTGCATTTCTATCTCCTTGTGGATTGAGTTGCCCTATTTCTTCAATGCCTTTTCCAGTGCCGCCGCGGAATCATCCGTGCGATCGCTGGCGGGTTCCGTTTCATCATCCAGCGGCGCCATGATGTGCACCGTACTGATATCCACGTCGGTTTGCTTGCTCAGTCCGGCCGTTACGATTTGTGGAAACGCAATTATCAACCCGACCATGATCAGTTGGATCAGCACAAAGGGGATCGCGCCACGGTAGATATCCGAGGTCCTGACTGACGGCGGCGCCACCGAGCGCAGATAAAAGAGCGCGAATCCGAACGGCGGATGCATAAACGAAGTCTGCATGTTGACGCCGAGCAGCACGCCGAACCAGATCAGATCGATGCCAAGCTTTTCTGCAACGGGTCCGAGCAGCGGGACAACGATGAAGGACAGTTCGAAGAAGTCGAGAAAGAAAGCCAACACGAAAACCAACAGGTTGACCGCAATGAGGAAGCCCAGTTGTCCGCCCGGCAGATTGAGCAGCAGGGATTCCACCCACTTGTGGCCGTCGATGCCGTAAAACGTCAGCGAAAAAATCCGCGCGCCGAGCAGGATGAAAACAACGAAGGCCGTGAGGCGGGTAGTGGTCTCCATGCTCTGTTTCAGCAGAGAGAGATTCATGCGTCGGCGCACCAGCGCCATGACCAGTGCGCCTGTTGCACCCATGGCTCCACCTTCCGTGGGGGTCGCGATGCCCAGGAATATGGTGCCAAGCACAAGGAAGATCAGTGCCAGCGGAGGAATCAGAACGAAAGTGACGCGTTCGGCAAGTTGGGACAGCAGCCCCAGCTTAAGTGAACGGTTGAGCACGGCCATCACGAAAGCCAGGCCGACGCCCAGCGACATCGTCACCACGACCATTTCGTCTATCGGCGTCTCGTTGGGACGGCTCTGGGCGAAAACCAGCGCCGCAGCGATTGACAAAACGGCTAGCGCACCCAGCGAGCGAAACCCGCTGCTGCCATCCGCCTCTCGCAGCGTGCGCGCCTCAGGCGGTAGCGCAGGTACCCAGTGTGGTTTGATCAGTGCAATCAGCAGCACGTAGAGTGCATAAAGGCAGGCCAGCATCAGTCCGGGGATAAAAGCGCCGCGATACATATCGCCCACCGAGCGACCGAGTTGATCCGCCATGATGATCAGCACCAGTGACGGCGGAATGATCTGTGCCAAGGTTCCGGAAGCCGCAATGACACCGCTGGCGAGGCGTTTGTCGTACCCGTAGCGCAGCATGATGGGCAGCGAAATCAGTCCCATGGAGATTACAGAGGCGGCGACGACGCCGGTGGTCGCAGCGAGCATGGCGCCCACGAAAATAACGGCGAAAGCCAGTCCACCGCGGATCGGGCCGAACACCTGGCCGATGGTTTCAAGCAGATCTTCGGCCATACCTGAGCGCTCAAGGAGCAGGCCCATGAAGGTGAAGAACGGGATGGCGAGAAGCGTGTCGTTGCTCATCACGCCCCAGATGCGATCGGGGAGTGCCTGGAACAGCGACGGCTGCAGCAAGTCCAGTTGGATGCCAATGATTCCGAATACGATGCCGCAGGCGGCAAGTGAAAACGCAACCGGATAACCCACCAACAGGAAAATGATCATCGAAACGAACATTACCGGTGCCATGTTGGCGGCCAAAAACTCAAGCATCGCCGGAGGCCCACTTGTCTGTCGTTTCGTTCTGTTTGCGGATAGCGTCGGCCAATTCCTCCTCGGCCGTCATGCGTTGCTCGCGCGCCGTAGGATCGGCGCACATGCCACGCAGGAAGCCAAGGCACTTTATTGCCTGTGACACGCCTTGTAGCACCAGCAAGGCAAAGCCGGCGGGGAGCATCAAGCGCGCCGGCCAGATGATGAGTCCGCCAGCGTTTGAAGATATCTCCTTGCTCTGGAATGAACTCACAAACACCGGCCAGGCCAGGTAAAGAATGATCAGCGCCATGGGCATCAGGAACAAGAGCGTTCCCAACAGCTCGATCCAGATTCGCGTGCGCAGGCTTAATTGCCCCGAGATGACGTCGATGCGTACATGCTCGTTTTTTTGCAGTGCATACGCTGCGCCGAACAGAAATATTCCCGAGAACAAGTACCACTGCAGCTCGAGAAATGCATTCGAACTAAGATTGAAGGCCTTACGTATCGAGGCATTGATTGCGCTGACCAGCACGGCGATCAAGACCAGCCAAATTACGCTCTTGCCGACGCGCGCGTTGATCGCGTCGATCAGCCGGGAAAGTTTCAATAAAGTAAGCATGGAATCGCAGGGCGATAGTGGGCCAATAGTTCGCGCCCGCGAGTTTATCCATGTTTGCCGTTCAGTCGCTATCATGTTCGGCTTTGCTTCCGGCGCAACACGCATGCCCACACGATTTTGTTTGATCCGTCACGGTGAGACAGCCTGGAACGCAGAGCATCGCATTCAGGGGCAAATTGATATTGAGCTCAATGCCACGGGTGAAGCGCAGGCGTGGGCAGTCCGCGAGGCGCTGGAAGGCATCTCCATTGACGCGGCGTATAGCAGCGATCTTGGGCGCGCATGGCAAACCGCGCAGATTGCTATCGCCGGGCGCGGAATTGCCGTGTCGCCAGCGCCGACTTTTCGCGAGCGTCACTACGGCGTATTGCAGGGGCTGACCTTGGCCGAGGCGTCGCTGAAGCAGCCAGAGGCTGTTCGCCATCACAGGACGCGTACGCCTGATTTCGCCTTTGAAACGGGCGAATCCATCAAGGCATTTGCCGAGCGGGTGACCAAAGCATTGGCCGTTTTGGCCGATCGTCATGGCGACGCGACAGTCGTCGTATTTACGCATGGAGGTCTTTTGGATGTGGTTTTCCGCATTGCAAACGGGCGGGATCTGAGCAGCCCGCGTGACTTCCCGATTCCTAACGCCGGGCTCAACTGGTTCGATTACGAGTCCGCGAAAATCACCATTCTCGACTGGGCCGACCGGCGCCATCTCGACCGGGCGCTGGACGAATTGGTCGAGTAAAATTGTCATTTCCCCATCGCGACGGTAGGAATCACCATGTTTTCCAAGCAAAAAACGCTGGCCAAGAACGATCCCGAGATCTTTAAGGCGATCGAGCAGGAAGATCGCCGTCAGGAAGATCACATTGAGCTGATCGCCTCGGAAAATTATGTCTCCTTTGCGGTACTTGAAGCTCAGGGCTCGCAGCTCACCAATAAGTATGCCGAAGGCTATCCTGGCAAGCGCTATTACGGTGGCTGCGAACATGTGGACGTGGTCGAGCAATTGGCGATTGATCGTGCCAAAAAACTGTTCGGCGCCGATGCCGCCAATGTGCAGCCGAATTCCGGTTCGCAGGCCAATCAAGCCGTTTTCCTGGCCTTCCTGAAGCCCGGCGATACCATACTCGGCATGAGTCTCGCAGAGGGTGGACACTTGACTCACGGCATGGCACTGAATATGAGTGGCAAGTGGTTCAATGTGGTGCCCTATGGGTTGACCGCAGAGGAAGAGATCGACTACGACGCGATGGAGCGCTTGGCGCACGAGCACAAGCCGAAGTTGATCATCGCCGGGGCGTCGGCCTATGCGTTGAAGATTGACTTTGAGCGCTTCGCGAAGGTAGCCAAAGCGGTCGGCGCCATATTTATGGTGGATATGGCGCATTACGCCGGGCTGATTGCCGCCGGCTATTACCCGAATCCGGTGCCACACGCGGATGTTGTCACCACCACCACGCACAAGACCCTGCGCGGTCCCCGCGGCGGCTTGATCCTGATGAAGGCCGAGCACGAAAAGATCATCAACTCGGCAATTTTCCCCGGTCTGCAGGGCGGCCCGTTGATGCACGTGATCGCGGCCAAGGCGGTTGCGCTCAAGGAAGCCATGACCTCGGATTTTCGCCATTACCAAGCGCAGGTGATCAGCAACGCGCAGGTGATGGCCAAGGTTCTCAAGAGCCGTGGCCTGCGTATCGTCTCCGGCCGCACCGAGTCGCACGTTTTTCTGGTTGACCTGCAGGCCAAGAACATTACCGGCAAGGATGCCGAGGCGGCGCTGGGTCGCGCCCATATCACGGTGAACAAGAATTCGATTCCGAACGATCCGCAAAAGCCGTTTGTCACCAGCGGTATTCGTCTGGGAACGCCGGCAATGACGACGCGCGGCTTTACCGAGATCGAAGCGGAGGAGGTGGCCAACTTGATCGCCGACGTGCTTGATGCGCCAGCCGACGAGACTGTGTTGGCGAAAGTGCGCGCCGCGGTCGAGACGCTGTGCAAAAAGTTTCCCGTTTACGGTGACTGAGTTACTTGTGTCCACCCCTTGCTTTTCCCGCGGTAGCGGGGAACTGGCTAGTAACCCCCTCTCCCGGAGAGGGGGACAGGGGGAGAGTCA
>CAZAGR010000165.1:0-6294 GCA_964484585.1 uncultured Propionivibrio sp.
CACCGGGCTACTTGGTGCCGACCACGGGCGAGGCATTGGCCATAATTACGGAGGTGGGCGCCGACAATTTGAAATTGCAATACGACATTTACCATGCGCAGGTGATGGAGGGCAATCTGTCCCTCACGCTGCAACAGCATCTAGCGCAAATTGGCCATATTCAGCTGGCCGATAATCCGGGGCGACATGAACCCGGAAGCGGCGAGATAAACTTCCCGTTTCTATTGGCACATCTTGAGCGGATCGGATATGAGGGCTGGATCGGCTGCGAGTACAAACCGAGCGGCCGCAGTGAAGACAGTTTCGAGTGGTTATCTGAATGGCGGCTTGCATCGGGCCACCGTTAGCAGTGCACAACGGGTTCGCGAGTATTTGAATTTTGGAGAAAACTGACATGAACTGGTTCCGAAATCTGAGCATTCGCTGGAAACTCCAACTTGGGTTCATGATGGTCACTATGGTGGTGACGGTCTATAACCGGATCCTGGCCTCCTTCGAATTGCAGAAAATGATCGGTATTGCCCAGCAAAACGATGTGGCGCCCGGCGTATTGGCAGCAATGACGGCAAACCGCGATGCGTATCATTTCAATTCCATTTGGGAAAGCGGCATCGAGTTCGTGCTCCAGTTCATGATTATCGGACTGGTTGCACGGTTGTTTCTCAAGCCCATACTTGAACTCTGCAGCGCACTCAAAGCGGTCGAGGACGGCGATTTGACGCGTGGCGTTGCAGTCACTGCAGAAGACGAGATCGGCGTGTTGCAACGGATCTTTAACGACGTTATCAGCCGCCTGTCGGGCATTTTGGGCAGTGTCGAGGACAGCGGACGCCAGATGGGGCAATCCGCGTTCCAGATCGCCACCATCGCCAAGGAAATTGCCGAAGTGGGGCGTCAAGAAGAAGCACGATCGGCAGAGGTGACAAACTGTACGCAGACCTTGGGCGGTATCGCCGGAGAGGTCGCCGAGCGAGCAAGTGCGGCGGCCTCACTCACCCGCTCGGTGCGCGACCAAAGCAACGAGGGCGCCACCGTAATGGAACGCAACGTAGCCGATATGCAGGCGACCGTCGATGATGTGGGACGCGCCGCGCTCGAAGTTCAAGACCTGTCAGTCGCCGCTGCCGAGATCACCCGCATCATCGACACTATCAAGGAAATCGCCAATCAGACTAATTTGCTGGCGCTTAACGCCGCGATCGAGGCGGCACGTGCCGGCGAGCAGGGCCGGGGCTTTGCCGTGGTCGCCGACGAGGTGCGCAAGCTGGCCGAACGAACAACCTTGTCCGCTACCGAAGTCACACAACTGGTTTCTGCCATTACTGGAAAGGTCCGCCAGCTTCACGGTGCGATGGCGCAGGTCACCGAACGCGTCAATGGCAATCAGCGGATTGCCGGTGAAACTGCCGCGCGGATGGCTGGGATGGCCGATGGCGTAACCCAGGCGGCGCGAGGCAACGACGTCATCGTGGCCGCCAGCCATCGTCAGGTGGAACAACTGGCCCAGCTTGACCGCACGCTGGAGAGTCTGTTCGCCACCCTGAACGAAAGCTCCACCAAGGTCGAAACCACGGCCGCCATCGGACAGGATTTGTATCGCGTCACAAGCCAGTTGAATACGGTCATGTCCGGCTTCAACTTCCAACGCGCCGTGACGCCGGAAGTCCGCGAGCGCAACTGCAAGAGACGCCACCCACGCCTGGATCGGTCGATATTGGTACTGGTGAAACAGGCGGGCAACCCGCCGCTGCAATTCGAGGCACTGGCGGCCGACCTGAGCGTTTCGGGCGCGCAACTCACCATGCCGCGCACGCTGGTCGCCAATACTCCCGTGCGTCTCGAAATATTGCCACCGGCGGATTCGCTTGACAGATATCAGCAACAAAACCCTCTGGTGGTGGACGCCGTGATCCGCTGGCAGCGCGAAGAAGACGGAAACCCTTGCTGCGGCTTGGAGTTCTTGGCTCAAACCGAGGGTCTGCGTCTACGCATCGCCGAGGTTTTCGAGTTTTACGACAAGCCGCTTACCTACGCTCGCTAAAAGTACGCTCTCTAAGGCACTCCACTGACGTCAATGAATACCTCATCAGTACTTCCTCAGCCAATAAGATCGACCAGCTACGTCGAGCAACGCGCCTTGCTTCGCGGGCTCTTCGATGCAGCAGTAACGGCCGCCGATCCCGCACGCTGCGTGCCCCCGCACCTGCCTTCGGCAAGCCAATTGCCACGCGGACGCACCGTGGTCGTGGGCGCCGGCAAGGCTGCCGCAGCGATGGCGCGCGCCGTCGAAAAGAATTGGGCGGGCGATCTGGCCAAGGTGTCCGGCCTGGTCGTCACGCGCTACGGACACGGCCTGGCAACCGAGCGCATCGAGGTTGTTGAGGCCGCCCATCCGGTACCCGATGCGGCGGGCGTCGATGCCGCCCTGCGTATTCAGTCACAAGTGCACGACTTGACTTCAGATGATCTGGTGCTGGTGCTGCTCTCGGGCGGCGGATCGGCCCTATTAGCGGCGCCGATGGAGGGCATAACTCTCGACGAAAAACGGCACGTCACGCAGCAATTACTCAGGTCGGGCGCCGACATTCACGAAATCAACTGCCTGCGCAAACACCTGTCCGCACTTAAGGGAGGTCGGCTGGCCTTTGCCTGTGCCCCGGCGCGCGTTCTGACCTTGGCCATCTCGGATGTTCCTGGCGACGATATTTCGGTGATTGCTTCCGGGCCGACCGTCGCCGATCCGAGCACCTGCGATGACGCGCTGGAGATCGTCGATCGCTACGGCATCGAACTATCAACCGCTGCGCGGCGAGCCTTGCTCACCGGCGATGCGGAAACCCCGAAGCCGGGTGACTCGCGCTTCCTCCGCTGCCAGCAAAAGTTGATTGCAACGCCGCAGTTTTCACTGCAGGCCGCCGCCCAAGCTGCACGTTCCCGCGGCGTAACCCCCCTGCTGCTCGGTGACTGTATCGAAGGCGAAGCGCGCGAAGTCGCTCGCACACTGGCCGGCATTGCTCTTTCCTGCGTGCGGCACGGCCACCCGATCAAGGCGCCGTGCGTGCTGCTCTCCGGTGGTGAAACCACGGTCACCGTGCGCGGCAACGGGCGCGGCGGACGCAATGCCGAATTTCTTCTTGCGCTTGCAATTGCGCTTGAGGCCGAGCCACACGTTCATGCGATTGCCTGCGATACCGACGGAATTGACGGCGTCGAAGATAACGCCGGCGGATTGCTGCAGGTCGATACATTGGACCGTGCCCGTGCGGCCGGACTGGATCCGCGCGCCTATCTCGATGACAATAACGCCTATGGTTTTTTTTCGGCGCTGGGTGATCTGGTGATGACCGGCCCGACCCGAACCAACGTCAATGATTTTCGCGCCATTCTGATTGAGCGCCGCAACTGAGAACGCAACTGAGAACGCAACGGGGAACACAACTGGGAACACCGATGAGCATGACACGATCCTCACATCCGCGACATACTGCCGAACACGACCCTGACTTCTCGACGGCAGATCATGCCGGGATTCTGGCGACGCTAACCGACGTCCTTCCTGCCGGCGCACTGCTGACCGGGCGCGAAGCACTGACGCCTTATGAATGCGACGGACTTTCGGCGTACCGACGGTTGCCATTGGCGGTCGCCTTGCCTGAGGATGAAGCGCAAGTGATCGCGGTGATGCGGGCCTGTCACCATGCCGGAATACCGGTCGTCGCCCGTGGCGCGGGTACCGGGCTTTCCGGTGGCGCCATGCCCCATGAACAAGGCATCGTGCTCTCACTTGCAAAAATGAAGCGCATCGTCCGCGTCGATCCCGTGGCACGTCTTGCCGTGGTACAACCCGGCGTGCGCAATCTGGCCATCTCGGAGGCGGCGGCGCCGTTCGGCTTGTACTACGCGCCCGATCCCAGTTCGCAGATTGCCTGCAGCATCGGCGGCAACGTCGCTGAAAACTCGGGCGGAGTGCATTGCCTCAAGTACGGCCTCACGGTACATAACGTTTTCGCCGTGCGCGTCGTGCTGGTCGATGGTGAAGTGGTCGAATTTGGCAGCGCCGCCCTTGACACCTCCGGCTATGATTTTCTGGCGCTGTTCATCGGCTCCGAAGGCATGCTCGGTATTGCAACAGAAATTACCGTAAAGCTGACTCCCAAGCCGCAAGCCGCACAATGCATTCTTGCCAGCTTCAATGACATCACCCGTGCCGGCGAAGCGGTCGCAGCGATCATCGCCGCCGGCATCATTCCGGCCGGATTGGAAATGATGGACCAGAAGGCGATTCGCGCTGTTGAACCCTTCGTCAAGGCCGGCTACAACCTGGATGCCGTCGCCTTGTTGTTGTGCGAATCCGATGGCACCCGCGAAGAAGTTGTCGAGGAGGTTGCGGCCATGCGCACCGTACTGGAGGCCAGCGGCGCTTCGGAAATCAGGGTATCGCAGTCGGAAACTGAACGTCTGCGATTCTGGGCCGGACGCAAAGCGGCCTTTCCCGCGGCCGGAAGAATTTCGGCTGACTATTACTGCATGGACGGAACGATCCCGCGCAAACGGCTCGGCGAAATGCTCACCGCAATTGCCGCGATGGAGGAGAAATACGGCCTGCGCTGCATGAATGTATTTCACGCGGGCGACGGCAACCTTCACCCCTTGATCCTTTACGATGCCAATATTCCTGGCGAACTCGAACGCACCGAAGCCTTCGGCGCGGAAATCCTCAAGCTCTCGGTGACGCTGGGCGGAACCATCACCGGCGAGCATGGCGTTGGCTACGAGAAGATCAACTCCATGTGCGATCAATTTGCCAGCGACGAACTGCGCCTGTTCCACGGCATCAAGGCGGCATTCGATCCGCATGGCCTGCTGAATCCAGGAAAAGCAGTGCCGAGCCTGCACCGCTGCGCGGAATTCGGCCGCATGCATGTGCATGGCGGGCAGGTCAAATTTCCGGATATCGAGCGACTATGAGGATCACGTCGTTAGTCACGCAAACTGAGCATTTCCGCGCTCGTATTCTGGAACGCCAACCGCTGCGAATTCGTGGCGGCGGCAGCAAGGATTTTTACGGTGGGGCGCTCGAGGGTGATGTTCTTGAAGTCGGCGCCTACCGGGGCATTGTGAACTACGAGCCGACTGAGCTTTTCATTACCGCACGATGCGGCACACCGCTGTCCGAAATAAAGTCGGCGCTGGCGGCACGGCATCAGTTCCTGCCGTTCGAACCACCCTGCTTCGGTGGCAACGCAACGGTCGGCGGCATACTTGCCGCAGGCCTCTCCGGCCCGCGCAGGATGAGTGCCGGCGCGGTGCGCGATTACGTCCTCGGCGTTCAGCTCCTTGATGGCGAAGGCCGACTGCTCAAATTTGGCGGAGAGGTGATGAAAAACGTTGCCGGTTACGATGTTTCGCGCCTGGTGTGCGGCAGCCTTGGCACCCTCGGACTGGTTCTGGAGGTCTCGTTCAAAGTATTACCGCAACCCGTCAAGGAGTTAACGCTGCGACTGGAAACGGATGAGGCGGAAGCGCTCGAATTGATGAACCGCTGGGGCGGCTTACCGTTGCCGATTTCCGCCACCTGCTGGATAGAAGGCGCACTCACCGTGCGACTATCGGGAGCAGGCACTGCAGTAAGGGCAGCACACGACAGCCTGGGTGGCGAGTTGCTTTCGGCGCGCGTAGCAGAAGCGTTCTGGAACAGCTTGCGCGAACAGACACATGAGTTTTTTTCGGGCCCGGATCCCCTTTGGCGACTATCCCTGCCGTCAACAACCCCGCCCGTCGAACGCACCGGTCAAACCTTGATCGAATGGGGCGGTGCACAACGCTGGATTCGGCCGTCGGCGACCGCACGATCGCTCCACGCATTGGCAAAAAAAATCGGCGCTGGCGCAACGGCGTTCCGCGGCGCTGATCGTACCGCGAATGTTTTTCAACCCTTATCGCCACCATTGCTGGCTCTGCACCGGCAGATCAAGCAGCGATTCGACCCGCACGGCGTATTCGGCCACGGTCGCCTTTTCCACGGCCTCTAATGCAAACACATCTTGCCGACTTCATCCGTGACACAAGCGCCGGCCGCGAGGCCGAGGAAATCCTGCGTAAATGCGTGCATTGCGGATTCTGTACCGCCACGTGTCCGACTTACCAACTCCTTGGCGATGAACTGGACGGGCCGCGTGGTCGTATCTACCTGATCAAGCAGGTACTGGAAGGCGAAACGCCGACCGCAACGACGCAACTCCATCTGGACCGCTGCCTGACTTGCCGCGCCTGCGAAACCACCTGCCCTTCCGG
>CAZAGR010000166.1:0-6271 GCA_964484585.1 uncultured Propionivibrio sp.
ATTCCTGCTCGAAACCATTCAGTCCGCCTTGCGGTTTTTCTTTTGCGGCTTGTTCTAAGGCGAGGTGATATTTGTCGGCGAATTTTTGTGTGGGCATGGAGAATTCCTTTAGTAATTAGTAATTGGTAGGATGTGGTGTGTGAGGATATAAGAAAGAGGAAAGAAAAGAGATTGTGCTAAAATTTACGTCACAGAGGTGCGTTATGAATCTTGCAATAAAAACCGATCAATCTAATTACGGAAAAGGCAGTGTCCGCGATGCTGTTTCATTTGCTTTGAGTAGCGCCGCGAGTCATGCGAGTCAACGCTACGAATATTATCTTAGTATTTGTAAAAAATTTGAGAAGAAATATAAACTAACTTCGCTGAAATTTATGGAGCAATTTGACGCAGGCAACCTCGGCGACGATCAAGAACTTTTTAATTGGTACGCCGCTGTGCGCGGATTGAATCTGTGGCGCGAGCGTTACGAAATCCTTTCGGGAATTTCTGTATGAAATCCCGCGAGCATTATGCTACGGTACAAAAAGCCATTCTTGCCGCAGCACACGTTGTTCAATCTGATGTTTCCTTTGATGAAATTTCAGAAGAAGAATGTTACATTCGAGGCGTACTTACACTCACAGGAAATTATCAGCTCCACATCGCAGAATATGTTGTTACAGAGCCAAGACTCAAGCGCTTAAAATATCGTTTTCATCTGCAAACATCCAAGAGCAAAATGATCGCGAGATGGGACAACGCGCCGCATCATCCCAAAGTCAAGACACATCCAGATCATTTACATGTTGGAGAAAAGATCAAAGCCAATCCGCCAACAGATATTCCGCAAGTTTTAGCGGATGTTTTAGCCTTCATTGAATAATTTTTATAACTTGGGGCTTGTTCGATGGCGAGGCGATATTTGTCGGCGAATTTTTGTGTGGGCATGGGGAATTCCTAATAGTATAGTTGGTAATATCTGAGGCTTATAAAATAAACAAAGGCAAAATATAGAAAGTGAGATTTTGCATGTTCGCATTTCGGGGATAACGACAGGGATTTCTTAGCATTCTTTGCCTATTAACTTGACGCGCTTAGACATTAAAATATCAGGCTTGCCAATTCCGTTAGCGTCCGGCATTACGCCAGTAATGACATAACCCATTTTTTGATAAAACACATAAGTATGGCGGCTTAGATTTTTAATCTCATTAATTTTCTGCCATGTATCTTGATAAAGATCAACATTTGATAAAGAAGTTCGATTATCTTCATCGTCCGTACCGAGCGTAATCGTGAGCGCTCCGCGCAGCCGAACTTGTTCTTCAAAATCCAAAACCAACGCAGTGCCTACGCCTTTCATTTGCAAATTTGGTTTTACGACCAATGGATGCAATTCCCAAACATGACCATCGTATTGAGGGATGCCGCCAATCCAACCTATCACATCTTCATTATCATCCAGCGCAATGCGCAAGATGCGATCTGCGGCGAGCATTTCATGGACTTCAACCAAACCATCCGCTAAAGTGGGCCAGGCTTCGGGGTAATGTTCTTTAAATCCATCCACGAGAATTTGTGCGGCTTGTTGAATCAGATTAGATTGATCAGGGGTAAGCAAAATAAATTTCATGATTGCTTTTTACACCTTAGTCATTAACCTTTAAGAGCATTCAACCCTTGCATCAAGCGCTTAAACGCGCCTGCTGTTTTTTCTGCGGGCGTGGCGTAAGAAAAACGAATCCAGTCATTGCCGAAGGGTGAGAAGAATGCGCCGGGCACAATGGCGACGCCGTGATTTTCAGCGAGATATTGTCCGAGCGGTTCGCTGTCATTCCAGCCTTTGGCTGTAATAAATTCAGCGACATTAATAAAAGAGTAATAGCCTTTGCCAATGATGTGCGACATTTTACTTTCAGCGAGCAGGTTCTTCAAAACAATGCGGCTGGCATTGGTGGGTTCGATAATCGTTTTGGCGGCTTCAACAAATCCCATTTCGTAAGCCGCCATTGCAACGGCTAATGAAAAAAATGACGGGATGACTCCATGTGATGCGCGCGCTAAAATAAATTTAACAACGGCTTCATCCGCGATCAAATGACAATTACGAATATTCGATCCGCCCAGTGATTTTGTAATGCCGTCTAAAAACATAATGCGTTTGCGTTCTTCAGGCGTAAAAAATTTAAGAAACGAATTCAAATCCATCGGCGATTCATCGGTCACATAATGGTACATCCAATCAAAAAGTACAAACGCCACACCCGCTTCTAATGCGGCTTTGGCGAGTGAGATTTGTTTATCAACGGCAATGGTCATGCCTGTCGGGTTGTCAGGATTTGTAATGAGAATGCCTGCAATTTTTCTGCCCTTAGACTCTGCGAATTTCACGCTCTCGCGGATCGCATCCTCGGAATAAGCCCAACCCTGCGCGGGGTCGCCTGGCGCCCACAAAACATTTGCGCCGACTCCGTAAGGACCCCAGTTATAGGAAATCCACGGGACGCGCGAAACCATAATTAAGTCGCCTTGGCGACCATGACCGAGGGCGAGCATGGCTTGATAAGCTTTGTTCAAGGCATCACGTCCGCCTGCGGTACCGAGCACATTTGCGGGACCCCAACCCGAGGATGAGTCCAATTTCCAATATTGCTCGATGACGGCTTTGCGATAAGCTTCCGTGCCGAAAGGCATATCGTAAGATGTGCCATGCTCGAGTTGAATCTGCAAAGCTCGTTCAAGAATCGCTTTTGGAGTTCCGGGCAGCGATGCTCCGCCATCGCCCTGCGAAGCGTCAAAAGTTTTCGCGTCTGGATTTTTATCTTTATAGACCTTCAACGATTTATTGATGATGAACATGCGCGAAGGCGGAATGTCTACCATTTGCTTGAGGTGCTCGCTGATGGGGATGAGGTCTTTTTCATCAACGGCTAGGACTGGGGTGGTATTTGAAATCATAACGACTCCTGAAATTTGGAATAAGAAAAATGCCCCGACATTTGCGGGGCATTTGGCATGTTAGTGAAGTTGAATTTCTTCCCGTTCACCTGAAAAACACCAACGCCCTTTCACCAAATTAGTGAAAAGGGAAAAGTCATTAGTGTTATTACAATTCAGACTAAACATTGGCGGCAAGGATACCACCACGATAAAGTTGCGTCAAGTAAAGATGCAATCTCTACTCCGTTGAATTTAATTGAATGCTTTCAAAAAATCCAAAACATCTTTTGCGTCCGCGCCGCCTGCTTCGGCATGGACGATTAGCGGAATCCCATGCGGACCGGGGATGTTAATAAATTCTGGATATGTCTCTAAAATCGTTTTAACAATCGCCAATTTCCCCAGCATGGCGGCAGAGTAAAGATCAATGCGCGCGCCCTGCTCCAGTAAATAATTGGCGATGTCTTTCCTGCCCATATGCGCCGCCGAGCCGAGCGCGGTTTCCCAATCTCCACCGCCCCAATCCCATGCGGAATTGATCAACGCGGATTCTTGAGCCAGCAGCTCTTTTACGCGGTCAATATCTGCGTGTGCGCTGCGAACAAAATCCTGGATAAGGTTTGAATCTAAAGCGGGTTTCTTTTCCATTTTGCCTCTTTGTGTAGTTATTAACTGACCTTACGCAGAAATTGCGTGTCGTTGCGAGGGCAGTTCTCATTGCGTTGCTTCGCATCGCGATGCAATGTGTTCTTCGCCCGAAGCAATGACACTTACAGTTTAGTAAAACTGCGTAAGGTGAGTTATTAAATATTTCTCACCCACAGAAATTGAACGTATAATATAGACATCTTCAAATCCCCGAGGTGGGATATGCGCAAAATTAACGAAGAACGCACACACGCAAAGAAATGATTGACCCGCAGTAGGAACAAGCGGGGTGATATTTGCGCGGACGGATGGTTTGCTTGAGTCATTATTGAGTGAAAGTTTTGGAAAATAAAGAAGAGCAAAGAAAAGGATGTGAAAAATGGAATACAAAAAAGCTGAACCAAAAAATTTCTCTTTTGAGATTGACGATACCTATTATATTGAGCAGGTAACGAAGTCTGTACAATCTCTTTTAGATCGTCCAAATATTATGCCAGATCAAAAAACATCCATCAAACGCGCGTTACTTGGGCTGAGACGCTTACCTCTTCGCACTGCTGGTTTGGATATTCATATCGCCCTTGTAGATAAATTCAACAACTCGGCAACTTCATATGATTTATATTTAAGTTCAGATCGTTTTGCAACCGAGTCGGGCGGGTATAGCAATTTTGGGTTTGGCACAGACTCTTTTAGCGGAAATACATTGGAAGTTGAATACGGGCTTCGAGATTACACCGGTTTTCACATTTTCCAAGAAAGTTGGCACACAATTTTCCACGAAATGACTGCCGCCGAACTTTATATATACGATGCCAGCGCTGATAACCTGCTGGATTGGGGACATCCCGACGGGTCAATATTTTGGAAATGGATTAATAATCAGGACGGCAATTAATGGCAAGCAAACCACTCACTACTCTCAAATATCTACCCTCTGCCCTATGACCAAAGACCCGCTGCACGGCATCACCCTTGAAACAATTCTCACACGTCTTCTGGAGCAGTATGACTGGGAGAAACTCGGCGCGCTCATACCCATTCAATGCTTTCGCAAAGACCCGAGCATTAAATCCAGCTTGAAGTTTTTAAGAAAAACTCCATGGGCAAGAAAAAAAGTTGAAGACTTATATTTAAGCGGCATGAAAAAGAAAACAAACAGACTCGCGTAACGCGATATTTATATCGCGTTACGCAGAGGTCATCTCTTTCATGCCATACGGAAAACCGTAATCTGACATCTTTTCCATAAAGACAGTCGGCTCAAACGCTTCAGGCCCAAGTACGCCCGCGCCTGTCCATTGACCATGCTCAACCAAATCCATTGCGATCACCGCGCTGAATGCGGTCTGCGCCACGACGGCTTGACATCCCCACACCTGCATACAAGCTTCATTATCCGCAACTTGATAGATGTAGACCTCGCGCTTTTTTCCATCCTTTAAGCCTTTTACCCAAGTCCCTGCGCAGGTTTTGCCCTTCATCTTTTCGCCCAAATGCGCGGGGTCGGGCAAACACGCAGCCACCACATCACGCGGAGAAACTTGCATGCCCTTTACGTTAATCTTATCTTTATTATCCAAGCCAAGCATGTGCAAAGTCTTCAATACGCCAATAAATTGATCGCCCAGCCCATACTTAAAAGTAGCGCGTTTTGTTTTAATCCAGCGCGGAATAAGCAGCACTTCTTCATGCTCCACATTCACAATTTCAACGGGACCAATTTCAGGAAAGTCAAAAAATTCAGGTTCAGAGAATGGCGCGGTAGTGAACCATTTGCCATCTTCCCAGATCACCGGCGGATTCAAACACTCTTCAATGGTTGTCCAGATCGAGAAGTTGGGCGCAAATTCATAGCCTTCAATTGTGATATTTGCCCCATCGCGGATGCCCACCTCGTCTATCTCGTCAAAAAGATGATCGGCGGCGTAACGCGCAAAAACATCCGCCATGCCCGGTTCAACGCCGAAACCCACCAACGCCAGCAGATTCTTTTTCTCCCAATCCTTCGCCTTATCAAATTGATAATCGCCAAGTTTCACGCCTGTCTTATTAAACGGATCGCTTGGATGCGGCTCGGAAAGCGTCATCGCCATGTCCATATATTTCACGCCGACATTGTACGCCGCTTCGAAAATTTGCTTATTGAAAATCGGGTCAACCGAATTCATAATCAAATCCACTTGATATTTTCTCGCCAGGTCTTCAATGCTTTGCTGATTGCTCGCGTCAATGAATTCAACGGGAAAGCGTTGCGTATCGCCCAATTTCTTTTGCACTTCTTCGGCGCGCTTAATGTTGTAATCCGCTAAAATCATTTGCTCCATCCACGCGCGCGGTTTCGCAATCGCCGCAATCGCCTCGCCCACCCCGCCTACTCCTACAAGTAACACTTTCATAACAATTTATCCTCCATTCTCTAGTCTCTTGCGCTAAAAATATATCTCTTTCACAATCTTCAAATGCATAAACGACTCAGTATCGCGAACGCCATCCACTTTGGCAAGTTTTTCAGTCATGAATTTAAGCATGTCTTCATGGTCGCTGCAAAAAACTTCAATCATAATATCGTATCTGCCGCTGACCACAACAATATAAACCACTTCATCAAACTTGATTAGCTTATTGGCAACTTCAAGCATCTTACGCCCATCCGTGCGGATGCCGATCATCGCCATGGTGCGCTTGCCCATCATCAGCG
>CAZAGR010000167.1:0-6220 GCA_964484585.1 uncultured Propionivibrio sp.
GAGTCCGTGAGGCCACTGAGGCAGGCGCCTACCGATGTCTGCGAGCGGCCCAGGGAGTACAAATTCAGGAATCACCGGTAGCGCCGGCAGACGGGGAATTTTTGGCAAGGTAAAAGTCATGCGTGGTGTTCCGCGTTGTGTTTCGCGTGGTGTTGTACAGGGGCTGCGTTGCCGGGTAAACCTCGCCAATAGCCATCGGCTAGTCCGTTAGTCGCCCACTCTGCAGATTCGCGCACCGTAGTGTCTCCCTCACAGGCGGCGCGAAAGGCGGCAGCAATGCGCAACGTGTGTTCTGGTTGCGGACTGATGCGCAGGGCATCAATTTCCATGGTCAGCAATTGCGGCACGTGCGCCAGTAGGCTTTGGGTTTGTGCGGACATGGTCTGGATGCCATTGATGGTGAGGAAAGCTTGTCCATCGCGTGTGTCCAGGCGCAAGCCCTGTGAATGGTCAAGGCACTTGAACTGGCAGTCGTCTTTGTTCAAGCCGTAATGACGGGCAGTGAAGCAGCGTGCCGAAAAAGCCAGCGGTAATTGGCCAAAGGCAAATACTTCGGTTTCCAGCCCCGCCGGGCGGCTCGCATGCAGCGCAGCAATAGTGTTTTGCGAGAGTTCGAGCGGCGGCAACCAGCGCTGTGCGCCCAGGCTGGCGAAATACGCGAGTGTCGACTCGTTGTAGATGTTCAGGTGCGTTCCGGCGACGAAGGTCTTTCCATGGTCAAGCGCAATTTTCACCGCGCCCAGATCGTTAGCTTCGACCATGGCACCAGCTTCGCGAATTAGGCGACGCAGGGCCTTGAGATCACTTTCCGATTCCAGCAAGGCCTGTGCGGCGAACACCACTTCCTTGCCGGCGTCGCGCAGATCATGCGCGAGACCAATCCAGTCGGCGGTGCGTAATTGCTGGCGACGTGAGCAGACGACTTCACCAAGATAGACGCGATCGATGTTCGGGTCGTTGGCGACATCGGCATAAAAAGAAAGAACTTCGGCCTTCGGCCAGAAAAAGAGCAGGGGGCCAAGCGTGATCTGCATGCGACTATCTCCAGGGACGGTTGTAGGCGCCTAGCGTTATCTGTGCCCCTTCGGCGACCTTAGCCAGATCGACTTGCCACGCCGGATTGATTCGGAAGTCGCTGGCCGTGCCTGCAGCAGCGGCGTTGGCAGCCGCTACCGCAGCATCAATCGTGCCGCGCAATGCACGCGTGACCTGCGCCACGTAAGTCGGGCTGCGCTGTCGGCCCTCGACCTTTATGGCGGATACGCCGATGCGCATAATTTCGGGGATCATCTCGCTCACATTCAGGCTGGTCGGCTCTTCGAGGGCATAGTAGGTCTGGCCCTTTACTTTAAAGCGCCCTTTACATAGCGTCGGATAGCCGGCTTTTTCACTGGCGTCGAAGCGGTCAATGAGAATGCCGTTGAGTCGCGTTTCCATCGTTGTCGGGGTTTTCACCCACTGGACGTATTTCGCCGGCGAGCAGGCTCCGACGGTGTTGGGCGATTCGCCGGTAGCGTAGGACGAAAGCCAGCAACGCCCTTCGTTCATGACACACAGGCTGCCAAACCCAAAGACTTCGATTTCAACCTCAGTGTTGCGAATGACGTGCTCGACTTGCGCAAGCGTTAGCACCCGTGGTAACACAGCTCGTTGAATGCCGAAACGCTCGCGACAGAAATTGATCGCCTCGTAGCTGGTGGCCGAGGCCTGTACTGATAAGTGGCGGCGCATGTCGGGATGGTGTTCTGCGGCGTAGGCGAGCACGCCGGGGTCAGCGATGATGACGGCATCAATACCGGCTTCGGCGGCAAGGTCGACGCTGCGCGTCCAGGTGGAAACGCGACCGGCTTGCGCGTAGGTGTTGATTGCGGCAAGTACTTTCCGGCCGTGACGGTGGGCATAGGCGATGCCCTCCGCCAGTAGCTTTTGGTCAAAATTCAGGCCGGCAAAGTTGCGCGCATTGGTGTCGTTACGAAAGCCGACATAGACCGCGTCGGCACCGTTGTCGACGGCAGCGCGCAGGGCCGGCAAACTGCCCGCGGGGCAAACGAGATGTGGGGATCGGATCATGACGCAGCGGTGGGGTGGATCGCTCAGTTTAGATAAAGTGCACCGGGCTTTGATTGATGGAAATCAATCCCGCTGCTGCCTTTTCATTTTTTCGGCAATCACTAAACGTCAACTGCGCACTGTCGCTTTACCTGGAGTGGCCATGCAGACCGAGTTTACCTCCTCCGGCAAGACGCTGATAAAGCGTTTTTCGCGGCTGGTATGTCCGGGCTTTGCTATTTTGTCGATACTTCTTTGAATGGCAAATGAGTGGCCGAGTCGGCGGCGTAATCCTGCATCGCTGCATCTTCGCGGGCAAGAAAATCAGCAACGGCTTTGCGCATGTGTGAATCTTGAATCCAGAAGGCAGACCACGTATCGGTCGGGACAAATCCGCGTGCCAGTTTGTGTTCACCCTGAGCGCCGGGCTCAAAACTTTGCAGAAAGGACAGAAAATCCAACGGGCTTTCGGGGAGTATGGCTGACGCTGGGGACAGCCGTCAATCGCCGTTTTAGAGTCGGCATGCGTCACGATTTGCAAAAAAAAAAGGCCAGCCGAATTGCACGCCAAGCACGGCCTGATGCCTGGAGGGCGGCCGCCGGCGGTCACGTTACGGGCATCAAGCGCGAGCCATCCTTCGCCTATCTGTCGCGCAACCTGCCGGAAAAAGCCAAGGGCTGGGAAGACCTCTGCTTCATGCGCCGGACGATGAGCGACTTGAAAGACAAGGCCTGACGCAGCACCGGCGCAGTCCTATTTTGCGAAAACCATAGAACTGCGACGGCATACACTCAAGGCCTTTGCCATCTGCGCGCCTGTCTGGTAGCGTTGCTCAGGATCCTTGGCCAGTGCCTTGTTGACCAGCAGGGCCACGCAGTTGGGTAGTTCCGCATTATGTGTGCGGATATCCGTGTGAGGTTCGTTAGCAATTTTGGACAAGAGCTGAGCCAGGGATTCACCCTCGAATGGCAGCCGCCCGCAGGCGAGTTGGTAGAGCATCACGCCCAGCGAATACAAATCCGACCGACCATCGATCAGCTTTCCGGCGATCTGCTCGGGGGACATGTAGGACGGCGTTCCAATGACCGTGCCGACGTCTGTTTTAGCGGAGTTGGTGATGCTTGCAATGCCAAAATCTGTCACTTTCACACTATCAGAATCCGGCTCAAAGACAATATTGGCAGGCTTGATATCCCGGTGCACTACGTTGTTTTCGTGGGCATAAGCAAGTGCCTCGGCCACGCGTTCGACAATCGAGAGCACCTTATCCAACGCAAACAGATTCTCGGGCTTGGTGTAGGGCGCCAGGTCCTGGCCTTTCAGAAATTCCATGGCGATATATGCCAGATCATGATCCTCCCCAACATCGTAAATGGCGACAATGTTGGGGTGCGTGAGACGCCCCGCGCTTTCCGCTTCACGGAAAAAGAGCTCCTTGATATCCTTCAGTTCGTCGACTCCGACCGCTTGTGCGAGCGCCATTGTCTTGATCGCCACCATGCGCCCAATCTTTGGATCTGAACCAAGGTAGACGATTCCCATCGCACCCTTGCCAAGTTCCCTGCCTACCTGGTAGCGTCCCAGCGCGAGCCTGTCGGCACTGCCGGCCGATGCTCGGGTGGCTTCCTGAGGCGTCTGCGAAGCGCCCAAACTCAGCGTTTTGCTGAATGGATCTTGTGCGTGATCAGTCGGTACGGACGAATGCGTCATGTCATGAGCGCGCACCTGTTCCAGCTTTAGCAAACGGTTCTGCTCCAGTAGCTGGTCCGTCGCCTGCTTCAGCTTTTGCAACAGCGAGCGGGCGCGCAGTTTCTCCTGCTCCAGCAGTTGATTTTGCGCGCGCAGTTTGTCGACTGCCTCCTTCAGAGCAAGCTGGTTGCGTACGCGGGTGAGCAAGATAGGTGGGCTAATCGGTTTGGCGATGTAGTCCACTGCGCCCGCCAGCAGTCCCTTTTCCTCATCTTCCGTGTCATCCATTGCGGAAAGAAAAATGATGGGTATTTCCCGGGTAACCGGATTCGCCTTGAGCGCGCTGCACACTTCGTAGCCATCCATGTCCGGCATCATGATGTCGAGCAAGATCAGATCGACAGGGTTGGTCGAGACGATTTTCAGCGCGCGCGCTCCACTGGTCGCCAGTTTTACGGCATACAGATCTTCAAGCAGGTCGCTCATCAGCGACAGATTCTGCGGCGCGTCGTCCACGACCAGGATGGTGGCGCGCTTCGCATTCGGCTGGACATTTGGCTCGACATCAGACATATCAGACTTTTTGTTTGACCTGGATTCGTTCAAGGCGTGCAGCACGCTTAGGTCATGATACTCGTTAGACTGCAGCAATCCGGCGGATAAACTCCAGGTTTTGCGGGTTTCTGGCCGGCCGCAGGAAAGAATAGGAAATCCAAAGGGCATTCGGGGAGTTGGACACTAGGGTGTTGTTTCTTTTGGGTGTCTGAGCATATCGGAGGCTTTAAAAGTTGTGCAAATTCGGTGTAGTTGTTTGGCACCTGTTGCTCTGACAAGCGTACAGTCCGCTGAAGAACTGCGTGAGGACAATTCATGGATCTATCTGTTGATCTAACAACGGCGCTTGAAATAGTCAGCCAAACTGACCCAGGGATGGTGCGCTCCCACAATGAGGATGCGGTATTGACCAATTCACTGCGCGGACTGGTTGTGTTGGCGGATGGCATGGGGGGGTACAACGCGGGGGAAGTGGCCAGTGGCATGGCGACCTCCATTCTGGGCAGCGAGCTGGATCGAGCCTTTGCAAGCCGCTCTCCGCACGAGTTGGAAGCCGGCCGCTCTTGGGCATGGACGGCACTCGAGACGCAAATTGCGCGTGCGAATGCTTCAATTTACCACTCCGCACAAACTCAGCCGCAGTATGCCGGCATGGGCACAACGCTTGTCACGGCGGTGTTTTACGACAATAAGTTGACTGTCGCACATATCGGCGACTCGCGGCTGTACCGGTTTCGCGGCGGTGAGTTGAGCCTGCTGACACGGGACCACTCCCTGCTTGAAGAACAGATAGCTGCCGGAATGATTACGCGGGAACAGGCGCGCCATTCGCAAAACAAAAATCTCGTTACGCGCGCGCTCGGAATCGATCCGGTTGTCGAACCCGAATTGCATGACCATGATGTGCTTGCCGGGGATATTTACCTGCTCTGCTCCGATGGCCTCAACGACATGGTGGAAGATGATGAAATCGCTATGACGCTGGGGGCCTTAGCTGCCAATCTCGGGCTTTGCGCGACCCAGTTGGTGCAGATGGCGAATGACAATGGCGGGCGTGATAACGTTTCCGTCATCGTGATCAAGATCAAGAGTGCGTTCCCGTCGCCCAGGCCAGCCCTTGGGCCGTGGGCGCGGTTCCTGGCGTGGTTCAAGAAATAACTTAATGGCGTTGGAGGAAGAAGCACATGGCAAAGCTCATACTTAGCATGGACAATCTGGTCCTCAAGGAAGTCTCTCTCACCAAGGAGCGGACAACCATCGGGCGCAAGCCGCACAACGATATTCCGATCGACAATCTGGCGATCTCGGGTGAACATGCCGTTGTTATAACGATCCTGAACGATTCGTTCCTTGAAGACGCGGGAAGCACCAACGGAACCTTCGTCAATGGGCAGCCCGTCAAGAAGCATTTTCTTCAGAACGGTGACACCATCGAGCTCGGAAAGTACCGGCTGAAGTATGTCAGCGAGGCTCAGCAGCAGGTCGCCGCGACTGATTTTGAGCGCACCATGATTCTCCGGCCAGGCACCACGGTTAAACCGGTAGCGGCGATCAGTGATGAACCTCCGGCGCAGTCGAATCCAGCTCCTGCCCCGGCCCCGGTTGCCCATGCTGCAACCATCCCGCCTTCGTCGACGCCCGCTACGGCACAGCCGATACCGGTCGGCGCCATTCAAATACTTACTGGCGCGAACGCCGGCAAGTCGATGGAGCTGACCAAGAGTCTCACGACCCTCGGCAAACCAGGTGTTCAGGTCGCCGTGATCGCACGCCGTCCGCTTGGATACTTCATTACGCACGTTGAAGGTACCAACTTTCCTATCGTCAACGGTACGCCACTCGATGCGCAGCCACGGAAACTAAACGATCACGATGTCGTTGAATTGGCCGGCACAAAAATGGAATTCTTTGTCAAGAATTGACCCT
>CAZAGR010000168.1:0-6161 GCA_964484585.1 uncultured Propionivibrio sp.
GAGTGACCAGCGATCGCATCTTCCTCGCGGGCTTTTCTCAAGGGGGAGCCATGGCCTACTCCGCCGGCCTGACGCACCCTGAAAAGCTCGCGGGCATCATCGCTTTGTCGGGATACATTCCTTCACCGGCGCTTCTAACGGCGGAACGAAGCGCCGCCAATCGTCCCACCGCTATCTTCGCCGCGCACGGCAGCGTTGATGATGTCGTGCCACTTCAACTCGGCGCACAGGCGAAAGATCTGCTGCTGACTGATCGCTATGCTGTCGAATGGCATACTTACCCCATGGCGCATTCTGTATGTCTTGAAGAAATCGCGGATATCGGCCACTGGCTGAAGGCACGGATTTCGGCGTTAGACTGAACGATCAATACCCACTACTTGAGGAAAATTCATGCTCAACGCAAAAATAAACGGCCAGACGATTCACTACACCGATACCGGAGGCGATTTGCCGGTGTTGTTGTTCTCGCACGGCCTGCTGATGGATAAATCCATGTTTGACTTACAAGTGGCTGCCTTCAAGAATCGCTATCGTTGCATTGCCTGGGACGAGCGCGGACATGGCGAGACCGGCGACGCGACGGCTCCCTTTTCCTACTATGACTCGGCCAATGATGCCGTCGCACTATTGAAGCATTTGGGTGTAGATCAAGCCGTCTTCATTGGGATGTCGCAAGGTGGATTTTTGTCGTTGCGCGCTGCATTGAAACATCCCCATGCCGTGCGCGCAGTTATCTTGTTGGGTTCGCAGGCTGGCGTCGAAGATCCGGCCAATGTACCGACCTACACAGCCATGATCGAGTCCTGGGCCAGCAATGGCTTATCGGAGGAAATCGCCGCCACACTCGAACACATTATCGGCGGACCCAGTTTCGCCGGCGCACCTTGGCGGGCCAAGTGGGCAAAATTCTCCGCAGCAAATCTTCATCAGATCTTTGCAACACTGGTGAGTCGCGACAACATCACGGATCAACTACCAAAAATCTCCAAGCCGACTCTGGTGGTGCATGGCGACAGCGATGCAGCAATTCCACTTTCGCATGCGGAGGAAGTCGCTCGAAGCGTACCGAATGCAAAACTGGCAGTCATTCCTGGCGGTGGTCACGCCGCCAACATGACGCATGCCGATGCAGTGAACCGCGCCATAGACATTTTCCTTGCTACCCTAGCCTGAACGAGCCTAAACAAGATGATTGATCTCTACACTTCGGCCACGCCCAACGGGCACAAAATATCCATCGCACTGGAAGAACTCGCGCTGCCTTATACGCTGCATACTCTTGAGCTATCCAAGAACGATCAGAAGCAAGACTGGTTTCTGGCCATTAATCCGAATGGTCGTATCCCGGCCATAGTAGACCGCGACGAAGGCGACTTCGCAATTTTTGAATCTGGCGCCATTTTGATTTACCTCGCCGAAAAAACCGGCAAGTTGATGCCCACGGACGTCAAAGGGCGCTCGCTGGTGATGCAGTGGCTGATGTTTCAAATGGGCGGCATCGGGCCGATGATGGGCCAGGCCAACGTATTTTTTCGTTACTTCCCCGAGAAAATACAACCGGCGATCGATCGCTATCAAGGCGAGTGCCGCCGTCTGTTCCGCGTCCTCGACGGACGACTGAAAGACCACGAGTATCTCGCCGGTGACTATTCAATCGCGGACATCGCCAACTGGGCATGGGTGCGAACCCACCGCTGGTCAGGAGTCGAGATCGACGACATGCCACACCTTAAACGTTGGCGTGACCAGCTACGCAACCGGCCCGCCGTACAACGCGGCATCGAAGTGCCGCCCTCCTCCGTCGACCTGCGCACTGACAACGATGAAAAGGCACAACAGTTCGCAGCAGAGGCGCGCAAGATGCTCGAAACAGGGCAATCAAAGGTCGGCGGGGTTTAATCTGCCGTGTCAAAAAGCCAGCCTCGGCGTTCGTAGACAATTTCCCCGAAGTCCAGAGAAGGGTTGGCTCTACGGCAGCTGCCTCTCAGTGTCCCCCTGATCGTTCGGCGCGTGCCGACTCCATGCGTCGTTAGGTAGCGCGACTCTATAATTGCTTCGAGGAGTTGTTGCCGTTAAGACTTTCGATCGTAGTCATCTGAGTAGTCTCTCTGAAGAAAGCATAACCGTGAATCGAAAAGTAGTTTGCACTGTTTTAGTGTCCTTAACGGCAGTCAATTTGGCGACAGCGGCGCCAGAATTGACCCTGCAAATTGTGCAACGCCCTCCTTATTTAATGCTCTCGGACACTGGAAAAGTGAGCGGCATAGCGGTTGAGCCTACGGTGGCCGCATTCAAGCGTGCTGGTATCTCGGTGAAGTGGGTGGAATTGTCTGCGCTGCGCCAATTGGCTGCATTGAAGTCGAATAAAGAAAGTGTTTGCTCGGTTGGTTGGTACAAAACCAACGAACGCCTGGAATTTGCCAAGTTCACGAATCCCGTATCGCGAGACGCACCCTGGGTAGGCGTGGCCCACTCGGCCTATAAGCCAACCGCGCATTCGACCGTCAGCATGCTGCTGGCTGACAGCCAAATTTCGGTGCTCATAAAGAACGGCTACGTCCACGGCGAATATCTGGATAAGCAATTCGCCACCATGAAGGCCCGGCGCGAGGAAACGTTCTCAGACATGCCACAATTGTTCAAAATGATTGCTTCTGGCCGGGCGCAGTTGTTGTTCGCCCCGGAAGATGAAGTTCAGTACTATTTGAAGACGGGCTGGATCGGCACCAATGAAGTGAATATCATATCTTTTAGAGAAATGCCGGAAGGCTACAATCGTTATCTGATGTGCAGCCAGCAAGTTGGCGACGATGTAATTGACAGATTCAACGCCGCCTTGTCAGCTAGATAGTTTTGGAATGAGCCACGGCCCACTAGCGGTTTGATGTATTACAGGTCTGCAGGATGAACCAGACGTATTCAAAGACCGTATAGCCGCAATGTGAGCGCCTAGTCATAGTCATGTTCGGTATGCCGCCTGACTCGAGTCTTACCTGCGAAATCGGTGAGTGCAGCTAGTTTACGGCCGCTCGGCTCTATCTTTGTCGAAGCTCGTCCGAACGCGGTCATCGCGACGCATTTGTCATCGCCAATCCAAATAATTGTCGCAAGTCGACAAGAATTGACGGCACCTCCCGCGTGGGACATACTCCTAAAACGCTCAAACGGATTTTCTGTACTGTGAAAAAAGCCCAATGATGCACAGCACCCAGGAGACCCAGCACGCATGAAGACTCCGGCTTCAGCGGCCCAAGTCAGCCCCTGTCCTTTGATCGCTTCGGTTACCCATTTGGTTAACTCCGGCCATCCTGCGCAGGCGATCGAAGCAGTGGAGCAAGGGTGCGCGAATCAATCGCTGGCACTCGATCACCGGTTGGAACTTTTGCATCTGCGAGCAGAGTGCCACCAGATGCGACTGGAAATTCCTGAGCATCTGGCGTGCCTCCAAACTATTGTCGCGGCGGCCGAGGCGGCAAGTCAGCCAACTATCCAGTTTTTTGGGGCGCTGGCCAAAGCCAACCAGCAGGCTCGGGCAATGGATTTCCCAGCCGCAGTGCAAAGCGCCAAGGCAGCTCTGGCGGCGGCGAAGCGCAGTGGGCAAGACCGGCTGCGTTGTTGGGCTCTGGCACGCCTAGGGCTAGCGCTTCTTCAGTGCGGCGACCTGAGCGAACACGTGTTGGCTGTCTCGCGCGAGGCAATTTCCCTTGCCGAATCTTTGGGCGATGCACGCCTCGTGGCCATGATCTTGCCCTTGGAACACAGATGGCTTAGTAATACAGGGCGCACCGCAGAAGCCGACCGGGTTGCCGAACGACTGCTGGCTCTGGGGCGGCACCAAAGTTTACCTGGTGCCGAAGGCGAGGCGCTGAATCTGCTGACCTTCCACACCTCCGACCCCAGTACTACGTTTCCCCTCTACCGTCAGAGTCTTGCCGCATTTGAAGCTGCAGGAAACGTTGCCCGGCGGGCTAATGTAATGAACAATCTGGCCAGCAGTTACTTGGAAGTCGGGTTGTTCCAGCATGCTATCCGCATCGGTCGCGACGCCCTGCCCTCGCTGCTAAAGGTGGGCATACCGGAAAACGTCGCCGCCGCATTTCTCAATATATTTCATTCGGAATGGGCGCTGCGAGAGAACGGCTGGTTACCCGAAGAATACAGTGACGGTAGCAAGCACTGGCAAGCGCTGCCGTCCGGCATGGCCAAAAGCATGCCGAAGGGTTTGTGGCACTTTACGGGTTTAGGTTACTTCATTAATGGGCGCGAATTACTACTGCAAAATCAACCGGAGCAAGCCGCCCGTCTGCTTGAGAAAGCTGCCAAAGCATATGCCGGTCAAGACCCGGGGTTTTGCATTCACGCCCTGAATTGGGCCACGCGCGCCTACTTGAACGCTGGCTGCCTCAGTGAAGCCTTGGCAGTCGCGCAACGTGCGGAAAAAAGACGTCGGGATCATGGGCTGGCCAACCTGAACAATTTTTACCCTATCTTTCACTGGTGGACCTGCAGTCAGGCACTTGCCGCAAATGGTCGACGCGCTAAGGCCGAGGAGGCGCTGGCGATGGCCTGGCGCGCTGTCCTCGCGACAGCCAATGGTCTGGGTGATGAAGGGCTGCGCAGAAACTTCCTGAACAAGCCATCAGACTCGCGCGACATCGTGCGTGCCTGGGTGCACCAGGCGCGGCAGCGAAATATGCCTGCAGCAGAGTATGAATGCCACCTGACAGGCCAAACCAGCAGCAAAGAGCCCTACCAGCGCATGGTAGATGCGGGCCTGCGCATGGGAGAGATCCATACCGAGGAAGCGCTATGCCAGTTCCTGGTGGAAGAGCTGACCGAACTTACGGGCGCAGAGCGGGTACTGGTGCTGTTTCAGGATGGAACTAGGCAGCGTGTTGCCGCAGCGCTGCTACCCGGTGACGAGATGCAGGCCGCGCTGCTGGAGGCCATTGAGCCCTGGTTGGTCGAAGCCGCAAGCACACGCGCGGCGCGGTTGCGCCATGGCCCACACGATGTCGCCGCCATCGACCAGCGCAGTTGCTTAGTGGTGCCGATGGTTGCTCAGCGCGAATTGCTGGGCTTGGTCTACCTGGATATTGACGGCCTCTACGGGCGCTTGCATGAGGGCGACACCCAGATGGTCAGCGTCATAGGAGCCCAGGCCGCGATGGCCTTGGCCAATGTGCGCGCTGCTGCAGCTCTGGAAGAAAAGGTAAGCCAGCGCACAGCGGAAGTGCAGGCGCAATACCAACAGCGGGCGGCGGAAATTGCGATCATCAACAGCGTACAAACGACGCTAACTGCCGAAATGGATCTGCAAGGCATCTATGATGCGGCTGGGGACAAACTGCGAGAGATTTTTGCCGGACGCGACGTCATCATTCGCGTGTTCGATCACGCCACGCAAACCATCCACACCCCCTACGGATACGAGGGTGGATCGCGCCTGGCGATCCCGCCCCAACCGATTGTCGACTACGGGTATACAGCCCACATTCTGCGTACTCGTGAGTCCATTGTTATTAACGAAAAAATCGCAGAAGCAACTGCGCGCTACGGTGGGTACACTGTGGAAGGCACAGCGATCGAAAAAGCCGTTGCGATCGTGCCGTTGTTAACGCCCGAGCAAGTGCTGGGACTGATTTACATCGTCGATCTGGAGCGCGAGCACGCCTTTAGCGAATCCGATATTCGCCTGCTTGAGACATTGGCCAATGCCATGACTGTCGGGCTGGAAAACGCGCGGCTGTTTGATGAAACCCAGCGTCTTTTCAAGGAGACCAAGCAGAGCGCCGCAGAGATGGCGATCATCAACAGGATCCAGCAAGGTATCGCCGGTAGCCTGGACTTTCAGAGCATTGTCAATTTAGTGGGTGACCAGCTGCGCGAGGTACTGCAAGCGGATAACATTGGTATCCGCTGGCTTGACCACGAGCGGCAGACAGGTCACTATCTGTACGAAGTCGAACATGGGATTCACATTAACATTGCACCAGGTGTGCTAGATGTGGCCGACTGTGTCGAAGCGCCACCCGCTGCGCGGCCTGGCCGGCGGCGGCGATGCGGGCCCTTACCGGAATCGCTTTCGCGTGGGCACGCCTGATGAGTACGAGATCGAGAACGCGGTGCAGGCGCAGCTGCCGGCGGGAGCTGTTACG
>CAZAGR010000169.1:0-6118 GCA_964484585.1 uncultured Propionivibrio sp.
ATATGTACAGAGAGAGAGAGAGAGAGAGAGCAAGTGCAAGGTGGAGAGGAAGCACCCGCCCGGGCGGCGATGGCTGAAGTGCTGCGTGAATTTGAACGCTTGCATCGCAGCTATCACGCCTGGCAACCGTCCGAGCTGACAGCACTAAATACCGCCATTGCCGACGGCAGATCCCTTGAAGTATCGGCCGAACTGGTCGATCTGGTTCGCGACGCGCAACATGTCGCCGCCTTGGGCAACCATCTTTTCGATCCGGGGATCGGCCGCCTGATCGCCTTATGGGGCTTTCAGCAGGACACGGTGCAGACCCACCTACCGGATGAAGCTGCCATTGCTAAGCTGCTGGCCCAACATCCATCGATTGCCGATCTGTCCATCAGTGGCCGGACGGTCAGCAGCCGAAACCGCAGCGTCGCGATCGATTTTGGCGGCTATCTGAAGGGCGTCGCCCTCGACCGCGCCCGCACGCTATTGCTCGCCCGCGGAGTGCAGCATGCATTGATCAACATCGGCGGCAACATCATCGCACTGGGCAATCGCGACGGGAGCGCCAACGGCAAGGCCTGGCGGATTGGCATCCAGCATCCGCGCAGCGAAAAAGTCGGCGGGCTACCGCTTGCCTCGCTCGAGCTGCGCGACGGCGAAGCGATCGGTACCTCGGGCGACTATCACCGCTATTTCGAGGTCGCCGGCCGACGCTACTGTCACCTGATCGATCCGCGCAGCGGTCGCCCTGCCGAATCCACGCAGTCGATAACCATCCTGATCCCTCCGGGACCGGACGCGGGCATGCGCTCCGATGCCCTTTCAAAGCCGCTGTTTATTGCCGGGGATCACTGGCAAACGGTGGCACAACAACTCGGCCTGACGTCCTCGCTAAAAGTCGGCGCTGGCGGGACGGCGTTGATGACGCGAACCATGCGCGCACGTCTGACTGTCGAGACTCCCGATCTAAGTGTGAGCACGGTCGATTAGAATCGGCATGCCATGATTGGACTCTTTCTCATCACCCACACCACCTACGGCGAGTCGTTGATCCAGTGCGCCTGTCACGTAGTGAATCATCGGCCTCCCCAAATCATCCAGCTTGGCGTCGCAGCGCAAGACGATCCGCTCGATGCCTTGCCTCTGGCACAAGAAATGTTGAAACTGGTCGATCACGGCCGTGGCGTGCTGATTCTGACTGACATGTTCGGTGCAACGCCAGCAAATATTGCACTGAAATTGATCAAGCCGGGCCACGTCGAAGCAGTCGCGGGAGTCAATTTACCGATGCTGCTGCGTGCACTCACCTATCGCGACAAAGACATGGAAACACTGGTCATACGTGCCATCAGCGGTGGCCGCGATGGCGTGTTGAACATGGCAAAACACTAAACGGGAAGGCGGAGTAATTCCATGCCCAGAATAGAAACGGAAATCATCAACAAGCTCGGACTGCATGCCCGTGCCTCGGCCAAACTGACGCAGCTCGCCGGTTCGTTTCCCTGCGAAGTCTGGATGGAGCGGGGCACGCGCCGCATCAACGCCAAAAGCATCATGGGTGTCATGATGCTGGCGGCCGGCAAAGGCGTCAAAGTGATGATTGATACCAGCGGCGACCGCGCGGACGAAGCAGCGACGGCCTTGCTGGCACTAATCGCCGACAAATTCGGCGAAGGCGAGTAATGGACGGTCGGCGCAGGATAGCCACCCTTTTGAGGAAGTCGGCCCAGGGCCGACTCAAACATAGTCACCCTCTTTCCCCGAAAGGGGGCCGGGGGAATCCTGCTGATTTGGGCTCATGGGGCTTGGCCGCATGAGTTTCAGCCTGCACGGACTGGCGGTTTCCGGCGGTATCGCCATCGGCCGTGCACACCTGATCTCGCACGCGACGCTTGAAGTCTCGCATCAGCAACTCAAGGAGCGGGATGTCGCCGGAGAACTCGCGCGACTGGACGCCGCCATCCACACAGTCAGTGTTGAACTCGACGCACTGCGCGAAGAAGCAGGCGCACCCGGTGCGCTGTCTGAGGTAGCCGCTTTTGTCGATCTACACGCCATGATTCTCGAAGATCCGGCACTGGTCGAAGCGGCACGTGACCTGATCAGCGAGCGCCACTGCAACGCCGAATGGGCACTGGTGCAGCAGATGGAACTTTTGGTGGCACAGTTTGACGAGTTTGAAGACGCCTACCTGCGCGAACGCAAACACGATGTCGTTCAAGTCGCCGAGCGCATCATCAAAGCGCTGCTGGGCAAACCGCGCAAGATGGCACGACGCAAGGCGACGCTCGGTCCCGACGACGAACTGATCGTGGTTGCCCATGATCTGTCCCCGGCCGACACGCTGGCCTTCAAAAATATGAGCATCGCCGGTTTCGTCACCGATCTCGGCGGCGCAACCTCGCACACCACCATTGTCGCGCGCAGCCTCGGCATCCCCGCCGTGGTTGGCATGCAACGGGCACGCCCGCTAATACAGGACGATGACCTGCTGATCGTCGACGGCACGCGCGGCGTACTGATCGTAGAACCCGATGCCCGTGTATTGGAGGAATACCGGCTGCGCCGCTCATCCTTGGCGCTGGAACGGTCCAAACTCCAACGCTTGAGAAGAACGCGCTCGACCACGCTTGATGATCAGGAAATCCTCCTCTACGCCAACATTGAACTGCCACAGGACGTGGAGCAGGTAAGGGAAGTCGGGGCTGACGGCATTGGCCTCTTTCGCACAGAATTCATGTTCATGAATCGCGATGAACTGCCCTCCGAGGATGAGCAGTTCGAGTCCTATCGCGCTGTGGCCAAGGCAATGGGCAACAAGCCGGTCACCATTCGCAGCCTCGACAGTGGTGCCGACAAAGAGGTTCGCTCGCTGAGCACTCGTGGCGTCGAGCGCAGCGCGATCAACCCGGCCCTGGGGTTGCGTGCAATTCGTTATTGTCTGGCCGAGCCACAGATTTTTCTGGCTCAGTTGCGGGCAATTTTGCGTGCCTCACATCATGGTCATGTACGGCTGCTGATTCCCATGATGGCGCACTCGCATGAAATCGAACAGACGCTGAGCATGGTCGAACAGGCCAAGGCTCAACTCCGCAGCACGCGCCACAAGTTTGACGAGGCCATTGAAATTGGTGGAATGATCGAAATTCCGGCGGCGGCATTGATGCTTGGACCCTTCATGCGCCAACTTGACTTCATTTCCATCGGCACCAACGACCTGATTCAGTACACTTTGGCCATCGATCGCAGCGACGGTGCTGTGGCCCATCTTTACGATCCCCTGCATCCGGCGGTGCTGAGACTCATATCGCAAACCATACAGACCGCAAATCGCCATGAACGTCCGGTTGCCGTCTGCGGCGAAATGGCCGGTGATCCCGCGTTGACGAAGCTGCTTCTGGGTATGGGGCTACGTCAGTTTTCGATGCATCCGGCGCAATTGCTGGAAGTCCGGCAACAGGTCGTTATGGCCGACACCGAGCAACTCACCGCCAAAGTGGCACGCGTGCTAAAGGCGGATGAAACCGAGCGCGTGCGCGAGCTGATTGAAAAGTTATGAGCGCTGACCAATGACCGTTTCTGCCGGAGAAAGAGCGGGCGTCGGGGCGGTCACCGCACAGCGTGCTCATTTTGATGTGCCGCTCGCACTGCAAGGCGGCACCGTGCTTCCCGCCTACGATCTCGTGTACGAAACCTACGGCGCACTGAACGCCGCCAAGTCAAACGCGATTCTTGTTTGTCATGCACTGTCGGGACATCACCATGTTGCCGGACATACCCCTGACGACCTTCAAAATATAGGCTGGTGGGACAACATTGTCGGCCCCGGACGGCCACTGGACACCGACCGTTATTTTGTTGTCGGACTCAACAACCTCGGCGGTTGCCACGGCTCCAGCGGGCCGTCCAGTCTCAACCCTTCAACCGGGCAACCGTGGGGTGCCGACTTTCCCGTGGTCACGGTCAAGGACTGGGTCGCGGCGCAAGCGCGGCTCGCCGATCTGTTTGGCATCGACGCGTGGGCTGCGGTGATCGGTGGCAGCCTCGGCGGCATGCAAGCCCTGCAATGGACGCTGGACTTTCCCCGGCGCGTGCGAAGTGCCTTGGTTATCGCGGCATCGCCCAAGCTCTCCGCAGAAAACATCGCTTTCAACGATGTCGCCCGCCAGGCAATTCTGACTGACCCCGAGTTTCACGGCGGCCATTTTTATCAGCACGGCGTGCGACCCTTGCGCGGGTTGCGACTGGCGCGCATGCTCGGTCACATTACCTATCTTTCAGATGACCAGATGGCCGAAAAATTCGGCCGCAAAGTACGCAGCGGCGCAGGCAGTTACGGTTTCGATGTTGAGTTTGAAATCGAGTCCTATCTTCGCCATCAGGGCGACAAATTCGCCGGAATCTTCGATGCAAACACCTATTTGCGAATGACCAAGGCACTTGACTATTTCGACCCGGCCGCTGAATTCAGTGACGATCTTGCCACCGCACTGCTGCGCGCAACAGCTCAGTTTTTGGTCATATCGTTCACCACTGATTGGCGTTTTTCGCCGGCCCGCTCGCGCGAGATCGTCAATGCCTTGGTAAAAAACGGACAGCCGGTGGTTTACTCCGAGATTGCCAGCGCCCACGGCCACGATTCTTTTCTGATGGATGAACCGCATTATCACGCCGTGGTCGATGCTTTTTTGCGGCGAATAATCACGTAATGAATCACGTAATGAACGGCACCGCTCACGAACTGAATCGCGGCGACTTCAACGTCATCGCTGGCTGGGTCAAACCAGGCGAACGCGTGCTCGATCTGGGTTGCGGTGACGGCTCACTGCTGAAGCTGTTAATCGAACGCCGCGGGGCGCGGGGTTATGGTATCGAGCTGGAGAACGACGCCATGCTGGCGGCACTCAAGAACGGCATCAACATTATCCAGAGCGATCTGGAACAGGGGCTTGCGGGCTTTGGCGACAGCACCTTTGATCACGTTGTCTTGTCACGAACACTGCAGACCGTGCGCCATACCGAGAAAATTCTCGCTGAAATGCTTCGAGTGGGACGAGAGGCCGTGGTTTCCTTTCCCAACTTTGCTTATTGGAAGAACCGGATGGCGGTGATGGCAGGGCGCATGCCGGTCTCAGAAGATCTGCCTTACGAATGGTTTGACACGCCGAATCTGCGCTTTTTCACGCTGCTGGATTTTGAATCCCTTTGCCAGCGCATGAAAATCGCCATCCGTGAGCGCCAAGTACTGGACGAAGATGGGAGGCTAGTAACGGAAGAAGCCAATTTTCTCGGCAGCCTGGCGGTATATCGAATCGGGCGTAACTAGTCCGGACATTTTCTGACAGATTGCCACGCTTCACTTTGACCTTGCAGCCAACAGCCACTAAAATTAAGGAAGAGTTGAGCCAATATGCATATCGTAGGTTAACCGGAAGACGCCGCATGATTTTCGACTGTTCGGATCAATCCAATTGGCAACGCCGGTCAAGTCGGCAATCTCAATCCATGAGCGCACCGCGGCCGCAATTAGGTCAAAAGGAACTCAAATGAGCGACAGCGTTGTCTTGCCTGCCCGCGCTACCATTCTGGTTGTCGATGACACGCCGCAAAATTTGTCGCTGATGTCCGATCTGCTCGAGGAACACTACACGGTCAAACTGGCGCCCAGTGGCGCGCGGGCCCTGAAAATTGTGGCCGCCAACCTGCCGGACCTGATCCTGCTTGACATCATGATGCCGGACATGGACGGCTACGAAGTATGCAGCGCGCTCAAGGCCGACCCCCGCTCGCGGGATATTCCCATCATTTTTGTCACCGCGCTGGACGGCACCGAAGATGAAGCCCGCGGATTGGGTCTGGGTGCCGTCGACTATCTCACCAAACCGGTCAATCCATCCATCTTGCAAGCGCGCGTACGTACACATATGGCACTGCGCAGCCAGGCGATTGCTTTGCAGGAGTGGAATCGAACACTGGAAGCCCGGGTTGTCGAAGAAACGTCCCGGGTCGAACGGCTGGAACGGCTGAAACGGTTCTTTTCTCCGGCAGTGGCGGATGTATTGTTGGCAGCCGCCACCGATGACGTTCTCGCACCGCGGCGACGGGAAATTGTTGTGGTGTTTCTCGACCTGCG
>CAZAGR010000170.1:0-6099 GCA_964484585.1 uncultured Propionivibrio sp.
ATCTGTGTGGATTCGACAATGCTGCCGGCGGCGTCGCGCACGATGGTCGAGCGGGTGATGCGGGCGGGCAGGCCGGTGATGGCGATGGTGTCGGGCAGGATGGTGCGCACTTCGATCTGGGCTGGCGCGGGCGCTGGCAGGGTGGCCTCGAAATGCGCATGCACGTCGGGCGCGGGCTGCGCGGGCACGATGATCTCGTTGCGGATTTCGGGTGCCGCCGGCAGCGCCGGTTGCACTGTGATGTCGGTGCGCTGCTCGGGGGTGTGGATGGTGATCGGCGCGGCGTGGACGTTGATGATCGGCGCGGGCTGCGCTTTGGCGGCGTCGCGCTGCAATTCTGCGCAGCGCTCGGCGGATTTGGCGGCGACCTTGGCGGCGACCACGGTGGGCGTGTCTTCGGCGGCGGTCGGTGCCGGGCCGGGCTTGACGGCGCCGTAGTCGATGAGGGTGACGCCCTTTTCTTTGGCCAGCTTTTCAAATTCGGCAATGGCCTCAAGCACGTCGTCGACGTCTTTGCCTTGCTGGGCGGCGGCGTCTTGCGGGCTGAGAATACCGCTGCTGACTTGTAGCCTGATGGCCTCAATATCCTTGAGTGGGTCGACCCACTGCCAGCGACGACCTTGCCAGGCGTGGGCGGCGAATTTGTCGCGCTTGGCGGGCGGTAAGGCGCTGCCGTTGGGCATGGTCAGCGCGCCTTTGAGCAAGGCGCTGTCGAGCCAGTCGGTGAATAAGGGGCGCAGGAAGGTTTCGACAAACCAGCCTTGCAGCACCATCCAGTTTTCGCGCTCTTCGAGGGTGCCGCTGCGGATGCTGGAGAAATTGACGCCTTCGAGGTCGTTGGCCAGGGTGGCGTAGCTGACGCCCAGGCCTGAGGCGATGCCGCGCAGGCAGCTTTTGACAAAGCTGTCGTAGTTGTTGGTCGGGTAGTCGGGATTAAAGCTCTTGAAATCGTAGCCCGACGGCAGCACTTGGAAGGTGCCCGGGTCGGCCTCATTGACAAACCCGCCCTGCTCGTCAGTGCCATCGGCCAGCGGGTCCGCCGAGCCGTCGGGCGAGGTGAAAAACCCCATCTTGGCCGCACCGGTGCGGGCGGCGACGATGGCGGCCTCTTCATAGCCGTGCAGCTGGTTGATGCGCGTCATGCTGGCGGCCAACCAGGGGAAGCCGCGCGTTTGCTCGGGGCGCTCGGGGGTGAATAGGTGAAAGATGTCGGCGGCGGGCACGCGCTCGCGCTGGACGGTGGCATTGGCGTCGCGGCGGGTGGCGCCGGGGTGCTGGGTCAGCAGGTAATACGCCAGCGGTCGGCCGTAGCGGTCAAGCTCGACGCCCATGCGCACGGTGTGGCCGCCGGGGCGGTCTTCATCAAAGAGCACGTCGAGGCGATCGATGTCGAGCACCTGCAGGCGGTAGCCATAGGCGAACTTGCGGTCGCGCACGCGGCGGATAAGGGTTTCACCATCGCGGGCGACGGCGCGCATGGCCAGGCGGCACAGGTCGGCAAAGCTCAGACGCCCGGTGACGTCGCATTCGCCGGCACGCGCCCAGGTGGCGAAGCCGGCCTCGATGACGTTGCGCGCCAGGCGATCGGGGGTGTTGGTGGGGGCCGGGTCCGCGGCGAGCGCTTGCAGGGTGAAGCCCTGCGGGCCGACGATGTTGCTGGTGACCATTTGCAGAAATTTGCGCGCGTAGTCGTTGTTGACCGACAGATCGCGGGAGCGGGCGCGCAGGCTGGGTAGGTCCATGCGCAGATCGGCATCCAGCGCACTCGAGAGCGTGGTCCAGCCGCTGGCAAGGCGGGAATTGCGCGCGCCGTCAAAGCGGCGCACGGCCAGCGGCGGCGGCTTGACATAGCCAAGACGCCGGGCCAGCGAATCGATCCAGCTCATTGTTTGAACCTCACCAGCAGTTTGTTTTTCGGGGCAAGGCCGGCGGCGATGCGTGCGGCGTTGTCTTCAGTGCGCACCATGGCGCGCAGCTTTTCGATTTGCTGCCAGATTTCGCCCGAGCTGCGGAATTTCATGCGCCGGCCTGCGATTTCGTATTCGGCGACGTGGCCTTGATTGTTGGTCAGGTAGTCTTGATACGCGGCCTCGGCGGCTTCGAGCATTTTGCGGGCGCTGGTGCGGCCGTCATAGGTGGTGAGCGCGGCGAGGTTGGGCTTGATGGTGACGCGTGCGGTGGCGACGGCGTAACGCTCGGTGGCCTTGGTGGCCACCCCCAGCAGATCGTAATCGCCGGCGGCCCAGTTGGCGGTGGTGGCGGCGAGGACACTCACCAGGTGATCGGCACCGGCGCTGCTTGCGGTGATGCTGATCTTGGTGGTGGCGTTGATGAGGGTGTAGCTCAGCACCCACCCGGCGTCGGCCGGGTAGTCAGACAGGGTTTTCTGCCAGGATGCCGTGTCGCCGGCCGTGAGAACGGTCGGCTCGGTGGTTGCGATGGCCATGGTGCGCAGGATGCCGAGCACCCTGCGACACGTTCAGCCTCAGTTTGTCGCGGGGGCGGGTTTGATCAGGCGTTGAACGTGACGGATGGAGACGCGAAACTGCGCCGCCAGATCGCGCGTGCGCACGCCAGGGCGCCAGGCAGCACGGATGGCGTCGTCGCGCCCACGCTGAGCGATGGGCGAGCGCTTGGGCACCAGCTCGGGGATCTCGCGGCGCAGCTCGTCCATGAGTAGGCCGGGCAGTTCAGCGCGGATCGCACCGAGCATGGCGCTGGTGATGGCAGCCTCGACGGCCGGCGCGATGCGTGGGGCGATGCGCTCAGCAAGGCAGCGGACACGGTACTCCGAAAACCAAGTGCTCATTATTTCCATCCTTTCACGAATCCGCCGGGGCGTTTGGCGGCAAAGCGGGGGGCGGTGTCGACCAAAACGTCGGTTAATGGTTTGATGTCTGCCGGGATGGGCGCCGGCTTGCTGTCGAGCGGCTTACCCGACAGCCGGCAGGCGGCCAGGGCATAGACCAGGCAGTCGAGCGCTTCGTTTCTTGGGCGGGTTTGCACCCACTCTTGAAACGGGCGGGTACCTTTGATTTTGGTGACCAGCTTTTCGGCGGCGAGCTGGGCAAAATATTCGTCATCAAACGCGGCGTCGCGGCGGAAGTGGATATAGCCGGGGCCGGGCTGCATGAGCTTGGCGCGGGCATAGATGAGGGCTTTACCTTGATCGACGCCGAGCGGCTCGACCGGCTGGCCTTTTTTGCGCCGCTGGCGCAGGCGCTGTTTGCGGCGCTTTTCGTCTTCGATCAGCGGGCGGTGCAGGCCGGCGACGCCTTTGACGGCGAGGCACCATTTGCGCCGCTCGACAAAGGCATAAACCATGCTGGTGTTAAAGCCGGCATCACAGGCGGCGATCTGCACGCCGGCGTCGGTGAGGGCGACGGCCAGATCGGCCCAGACGTCGGGGCGGGCGGTGTCGCCGTCGATAATCAGGTGGTCGAGCAGCCAGGCCTCTTCGCCCGCGCCCCAGCCGACGATGCTGGCCTCGATGCGGTCTTTTTGGACGTCGACGCCGGCGGTAATCAGTGCGATGGGCAACGGCTCGGGGTAATCCTCCAGGCGGCTGATGAGGCTGATATCGTCGATGCTGTCGCCCTGCTCTTTCCAGACTTCGCCCAGGTAGGTGTTCACGAAGCCCTTGAGCTCGGCGGTGTCGCCCTGGCTGTTGAGCCACTTTTGCGCGACGGCACGCCAGCCTAAGCCGAGCCCGACCGGGGCATACAGGGCGTTGAGGTGATAGCCGCGGTGGTGCTTGATGGCGGGGCGCTCGGCGATCCAGCGCCCGGCGCGCAGCATGTCGGCTTTGTGGCCTTCGTCAATCTCGCAGCCGCAATGGCGGCAGACGTACCAGGCAGCGATGATTTGCGGCAAACCGTGGTCATCGTCGGCCTGCGGGGCGGTGCGCCATTTGAGGCCATGGGGTTTATCTTTGCCGCCGAATTCGAGGTGCTGCAGATCGTGGCAGTGCGGGCACGGCACCAGATAGCGGCGGCGGTCGCTGCGCTGATATTGGGCATCGATGCGCGAGGCACCGGCGAGGGTGGGGGTGCTCACCAGGTAGGTCTTGGCGCGGCTATAGGTGCGCTGGCGGTTTTCGATCAGGGTCATCGGGTCGCCCTCGCCGCCCACATCCCACGGAAAGGCGTCGACTTCGTCGCAGATCACATAGGGCAGGTGGTCGGAGCGCAGGGAGTCGGGCGAATTGGCGCCGGCTTTGATGATGCGCGCGCGGGCGCCGTATTCGAGCAGGTCGCCGCGATTGGCTTTGTTGCGCGTGGCGTGATTCACCAGATCGGCCAGGCCGGCGGATTCGTCGAGCATTTTGGACAGGCGCGGGTTGAACGATCGGTCGCGCAGTTCGAGCGTGGGCACGACGACCAGCAGGTCTTTGTTTTGCAGGTGCTGCATGATGTAGCCTATCCAGTTGTACATGGCTTCGGTGCCGCCGACGCCGCTGGATTTGATAAAGGTGACCTGGCGCACGCTGCTGTGCTCGCTGAGGCAATCCATGATCTCTTCGAGGTAGGGCGTCAGGGTGGTGTGCCAGCGGCCGGGGGCGTTGGTGCCGGATTTGAGCTCACGGTGGCGGTCGGCCCATTGGCTGACGGTGAGTAGGTCGCGCGGTTTGATGCCGCGCTTTAGACGCTCGCCGACGAGAGGCAGCGCGGCGCTGGCGGCCACGACGCGCTCGCCCATGTGCGCGAGCAGGTGGTGCACGGCCTCGCTCATGTGGTAGTGCACACGGGTTTCGTCGTGCTCGCCGTGGATGGCGTCGAGCAGGCGGGTTTCGGCGGCGTCGATGGCATCGAGCAGGACACGGCGCACGGCATGGCCGGCGTTGAGCAGATCGGCCTGGGCGCAGGTTTGCGCGTGCGCGGACTCGAAATCCTGCTTGGCCTGCGCGGCGCGCAGGGTTTCGCGTTCGGTTTGGAGGTCGGCGAGGGAGGCCATTTAGCCGGGGAATGGTTCGCCGGTTACAGCATGGACGGCGCGCTGGCCGGTGAAGTCCTGCCAGCGGCGAACGATTAGATCAACATATTGCGGGTCGAATTCGACCAGCCGCCCTCGCCTGTTCATTTGCTCGCAGGCGATCATGGTCGAACCGCTACCGCCGAAGGGGTCTATCACTGTTTCGCCTTCGGATGTCAAAAACCGCATTACCGCGCGCGGCAGTTCCACCGGAAATGCTGCCGGGTGCTCTTTCACGCAATGCGATTGTTTTCCGTTTTTCTCCAACCCGCCAGATCGGGTGCCTACCGTTTTTAGATCGACGGTCGCCTGAGACTGGTTGATTCTCCACACGTCGTTTTCGTATTTTTTGTCGATGACGATGCGCGCACCATATTCTGGCTCGCCGAGCGTGAGCAGGTTCATGGTTTCATGCACATGCTTCTGGTTCGCGTCGATCTTCGGCACCTCGCCGTCGCCAGCGCACAATGGGCAGGTATGCTGCTCCAGTTCGACGTTATCTTCGCGCTCGAATATGTGTATCAGTTCGTGCTTGTAGTTTGGTTTGTAGTGGCGCGCGGCTTTCTTGCGCATCGAAGTCTGGAATATTGGATATGGAACCCCGCTTTTTTCCCAGATAATCTGTCGGTAAAACGATAATCCGATTTCCTCGAGCGCCACCACTTGGTGCGCAGGGTACGTGTTTGGAGACACGCCGATATTCCACGCGACGAATCGCCCCCCTCGTAGATGGGGCAAGAAAGCGCGCCCGATAGCCATGATGAAACTGATGTAAGCCGTGCGCAGCGCTTTGTCCTGATGTGTGGCGTATTTGATGCCTACGTTGTACGGCGGAGATGTAACCACCATGTCGCCTTTACTGCCGTCCATGAGGCGCGCGAATGTTGCCGGGTCGGTGCTGTCACCACAAACCACGCGATGCGCGCCACATATCCACACGTCACCATGGCAGCTGTTGATTTCAGCCTGGACCGGTGGCGTGGCGTCCGGGTCCTTTTGCGCGCCGCCATCGATCCCGGCCACCAGTTCGTCGATATCCGGCAGGTCGAATCCCGTCAGTCCAACGTCGTAGCCGGCGGCAAGCAGGTCGCGCATTTCCAGCGCCAGCAGTTGTTCATCCCAGTCAGC
>CAZAGR010000171.1:0-6066 GCA_964484585.1 uncultured Propionivibrio sp.
AGATTCGTCCCAGCCGTTCCATGAACCGCCGCCATTGGATTCTTTCAACGCCATAAATAGCGCGTAATCTTCGAGCCACGCGGCATTCTCTGCGCGGAACTGGTTAAACGCGGCGGAGAGATTCTGCGGTTGAGATTGGTAGCGCGTAAAAGCGCTTCGTAGGAGATTCAACTTGCGCGGGATGACCTGCCCGAAGTCGACATGAGACGCGGGCAGGTCGCGCAGCGAATCAAGGTCGACGGGAATTAAGAGCTCGTCAGCGAGCAAATCATCGGGGCTAATTAAGTATGGATTCCCCGCGAATGCAGAAAAAGATTGATAGGGTGAATCGCCATAGCCGGTAGGACCAAGCGGCAAGACCTGCCATAGTTTGCAACCCGTAGATGAAAGCCAATCTACAAAGCGGTAGGATTGCGCGCCAAGGTCGCCGATTCCATAAGGTGAAGGCAAGCTGGTTGGATGGAGAAGAATGCCGGATAAACGTTTCATGATTTTATGATGGATTGATAAATTTCAAGATATTTTTTTGCGGAGTTGTCCCACGAGAAATCTTGCGCCATACCTGCGCGCTGAATTGCCTGCCATTTTTCAGGATCGGCATATATTTTAAATGCAGATTTTATTGCCGCCATCAATGACATGTGGTGGATTTTTTCAAAGACAAAGCCCGTTTTGCCGTGCGCGACCGTATCATTCAAGCCGCCTGCTGCGCGCACAATGGGAACGCAGCCATAGCGCATGGCAATCATTTGGGAGAGTCCGCATGGTTCGTAACGCGAAGGCATAAGCAACGCATCTGCGCCCGCATAAATTTGACGCGCTAAATTGCCGTCGTAGCGCGTTATGACTTTGACTCTTTCCGGATTTAGCTCGTGCAATTTGAGCGCGGCTTCTTCAAGTTTTATATCGCCTGTACCTAAAATGACCGCCTGCCATTTTAATTTCTGCATACTTTTTAGGGCGCTAAATGCAAGGTCAACGCCTTTTTGAATATCCATGCGAGAAACCATTGCAAGCAAAGGCGTTTCAGGTTCAAAAGGCAAATCAAGCCGTTCTTGCAATAATTTTTTATTTGCTACGCGTTTTTCCAATGAGTTAATATCAAAATTCTTGCCAAGCGCGGAATCATCAGCGGGGTTGAATGAAACAACATCCAAGCCGTTCAAGACGCCGGTCACTGTTTCGAGGCGCGTCTGAAAAAATTCATTAAGCCCGCAGCCATATTCGGGGGTAAGTATTTCTTTGCCATAAGTTGGCGAAACAGCGACTACGGCATCAGAAGCCCATAAGCCTAAAGGCAAGGGCATCACGCGCGCCCATTCAGGCAAGTCTGTCTGCGCGAGTTTGAGTCCATAACTTTCCAAGATTGCGCTGATGTCGGGTCCCATAAATGGGAGGTTGTGTAATGTAATGACAGATGCAACATGTTGAACATCATCTTCCCAACTTTTGGCAAGCGAGCCATAAGCGCTTAATGCGGTATGCCAATCATTGGCATGAATCACATTGGGAGTCCAGTTGATATGCCGCGGAAGCTCCAACGCGGCAAGTGAAAAGAAGGTATATTTTTCCGCGTCCAATTTCGCGTCGGATGAATAAACCGAGCCATTGGCGCGGATCGGGTCGCCATTGATGAAATATACGGGTAAATCGTTCACCGAAGTCTCAAAAACTTCCACTTGAATCTCAGTACTACCGCGTTTTAAGGGAAATATACCCAGCGGCTTGAGATTATCCGCTTTTACAACAGGATGATATGGCAAAACAAGGCGCACATCTAATTTAACGTCATCGTTAGAGAGCCCGCGCAAGGCTAACGGCAAAGAACCAGCCACGTCACCCAGCCCACCCACTTTTACAAAGGGCTCAGCCTCTGCTGCAAGAAATAAAACATTGATAATTTTAGACATAAGCACAATTGTACATGAAAACGGCTCGAGCTCGCTCTTGATATTTGAGGCTTTTGGGATAAAAGGCTGAAATAAACTTGAAACACAGAAAAGGCGTTATGGGATTAAAATAAACTATGGAACTCTACCCGTATTACATTGGATACATTGTCATACTTCTTGCAGGCGGGGTAATTGGATTCTTGTTATTGATTCGGATATGGAAACTACGCGCTATACCCGGAGTGTATGGTTTGATCTTATCCGTCGGCTGCGCTATGGAATGGTCGCTGGCTTATGCATTAGAAATTATGAGCGTAAATCTTGGGGAAAAAATTCTGTGGGCAAAACTTGAATACTTAGGAATTTCCTATGTTGCTTTGGGAATGTTCTTTTTTACCATGCACTACAGCGGACAAGGCAATTGGCTGACCCATACTCGCAAAACTCTTCTGGCTTTATTTGCAAGTTTTTGTTTCCTTGCAGTGTTGACCAATGAATGGCATGGTCAAATTTGGTCTGATATTCGATTAACCAATAACCTGGGCTTTGGACCGCTTGCAGTTTCGCACGGTGAAGGCTTTTTGTTTATTGTAGTATTTCAATACGTTCTTATTGCGGTTGTGACCCTGTTATTTATCCAAATCGCTATACGTAGTCACAGCCTGTATCAAAGTCAGGCGCGCATCATGCTGGCGGGGATGGCGTTTCCATGGCTGGCAAACGCCATGTACATTACAGGTCTTAACCCGCTCCCGTCTTTAGACCTTACTCCTATTGCGCTAACATTAACAAATCTATTCCTTTCCATAAGTTTTCTACGTTATCGGTTTATGGATCTTCAACCTGTAGCGCACAGTTCTGTGTTCAACGCGATGGAACACGGCGTAGTAGTGCTGGATTATAAGGAACGTATCGCAGACATCAACCCGGTGGGTACATTTATTTTTCAGAATACGGGCAATTTCATCGGGCGCGAGATTGCCTCGCTACTGCCGCAGTGGAATGAGTGGAAGGCGAAAAATCCACGCGGGGAAATTAATCAGGAAATTTCGATTGAACTGGCTGGCGAGCCATTAATTTTTAGGATGCGCACAACCTCGGTAGTTGACCAAACTGGAAAACGGAGCGGGCGCGTATTGCTTATTAATGATATTACTGAACAAAAGCGCGCGCATGAACAAATCGCTGAAGCCAGCCGTTTGAAGAGTCAATTGCTGGCAAGTTTCGGGCATGATCTGCGCTCGCCGTTGGGGGCGGTCATTGGGTATGCAGAAATGATCAAAGATGGTTCTTTTGGCGTCACGAGTTCCGAACAGGAAAAAGCAGCCTCTGAAATTTTAGACAGCGCAAATCAATTGCTCTCATTTATTAATAATCTGGTGGGGCAGGCGCAAATTGAAACGGGCAAAGTAATTTTAAGGGAATACCCCTTTGATGTGGAGGAAGTAATCGGGCCTTTGCTGTCTACATTGAATTTTCACGCGCACAAAAAAGGGTTGGCGCTTATTGAATACATTGATCCTGCCTTGCCGAAAAAAATGGTTGGGGATCAGTTCTGGTTAAGACAAATTGTAATGAATCTTGTGCATAATGCGGTCAAGTTCACTGAAAAAGGCTCTGTAACTGTGCGCTTTATAAAAAACGACGAAACACACTGGGCAATCCAAATAATTGACACTGGAATTGGGATTCCTGCAGACGCGCAAAAAAGCGTTTTTGACGCGTTCGAACAAGTCAACAATATTGAGTCTTATAAAGGTAGCGGTTTTGGGTTGGGTTTATCCATTGTCGCAAAACTGGCTTCCATTATGAATGGGAAAATTGAATTGAAAAGCCAGGCGGGGAAAGGAAGTATGTTTACAATTATTCTGCCCATGAAAGAATATATGGAGCAACCGAAATCACAAAATTCTTTGGCGGGATAGTTTTATTACAAACGGGCAGACTTGCCCGCTTTTTTCAAATCACGATATTCCCACCAAACAATCCAAACGCGTATAGCCGCTTCTAATTGGATTTTAAAAGATATTTTTGATTTTCCCCAACGACGGTCTGCGAAATAAATTGGCGTTTCTACAACATCAAAGCCAAGGCAATATGCAAGATATGCCATTTCCACTTGAAAGACATATCCGCTGGATTGTACGCGCTCCAGCGGCATTTGCGCCAAAGTCTCGCGCCGCCACATACGATAACCGGTGGTTACATCGTGCAAAGGAAAGTTCAAAATCGCGCGCGCATATAAATTTCCGAAAGCGGAAAGACCTTTGCGCCAGGCGGGCCAAAGACTATCCACTGCTCCGCCGGGAATATAACGGGAGCCAAGTACGAGGTCGTGTGTTTCTATTAATTTTGCCATCGTAACCAGCTCTGCGGGGTCGTGAGAAAAATCCGCGTCCATTTGAACAATGACTTGTGCGCCGCTATTTAAGGCTTTTTGAAAACCATTTAGATATGCGGAACGCAGCCCCATTTTACCGGGACGATGTAATACGTTCACACGGTCGGGATATGTAGCCGCCAGATTGTCTGCAATTTTTCCCGTCCCGTCGGGGCTGTTATCATCCACAATAAGTATATTTAAATCAAGCGGGAGCGAAAATAAAGCGGAGACCAGTTTGGGCAGGTTCTCCGCTTCGTTATATGTCGGTGTTACAACTGTAATCCGCAAACTATCACCTACTTCTTGAGACGCGCCATCTCCAGTTTAGCCTGTTCAAGCGATTCGAACTTTCCTTTTAGAGATACAACTTCCGCTAACTTGGCGCCGAGACGATCATTGCGCTTTGCCATCTGATCGCGGTCTTTAATTGGGTAAAAATATTCCATGGACTGCTCAAGCCGCGCGCGGAGTTTTTCGCTTAATGCAGCAAGATTCGCTGGCGGCAATACGATAATAAAATCAGTGGCGGTGATGTGTCCGAGGAAATCTTCCGGACGGCTAACTTCACGCATCGTATTGACGATCATCAAACTAATGGCGCGTAATACATCATCCGACACTACAAAACCATAGGCTTCGCGAAACGCATCCATATTTTCAATGGAGGTAAACAAAATTGCCATGCCGTCTTTTTCCATAGATTCAAAAAGACGTTCATCCACCAAGGCGCCTTCGGGCAAACCGGTAACGGGGTTGGTTAGAGATCCCTGGGTTAAGCGATTAAGCGCATTGCGAACACGTAGCCTTAATTCCTGCACATCAAAAGGTTTGGTGATGTAATCATCCGCGCCAATTTCTAACCCTTGCAGGCGGTCTGCGCGGTCACGTTTTTCGGTAAGGAAAATAATAGGGATTTCAGCCGTGCGCCGATCGCTGCGTAGGCGCCGCGCGACTTCGTAGCCATCAATATCCGGCAGGCGGATGTCAAGTATTACCAGGTCGGGGTGAACGGTCTGACATGAGCGAATACCATCTTCACCCCAATTGACGGTGAACACTTCATAGCCTTGAACGCGAAAATATGCGTTGAGCATTTCAGCCACGTCAAGGTCGTCTTCAATGATAAGTATTTTGGACTTAGTGTCTGTCATGCCTGCCTTTATATAAACTAGGAGATGGGCTCTTTTTGAACGATAAATTCACAAACGCTGTCGCCAAGCGCGATGCATTTTGATTCGTTGACGCGGAATTCATTACCGCCCGAAACCCACTTAAGACTTTCTTGCAACAGACCCGCCGCGACAAAACACACGGGTTTGTCTGCGCCTGAACGTCCCCAACAACATGGGCATTTGTGGATAGTCCAAATCCATTCGGTATCTTTTTCCTCCACGGTGGTTTCCTGGTCGCTTAGTTGAGTGAAAATCTTTGCAAAAGCAGGCAGACCGATACGCAATTTAGATTGTAGTGGAAGAACCACAAAAGCCAGATCGGCTGCCCCAGCCAACGCGCCGAAATTCCTCAACGCATCAGAGAAGGTAGCGCGCCCGGCGCGAAGGGCTAACCCGCGTCCGCCGCGTGGTCCATACATATCTTCAAGGGCGGAGCCAATCGCAGACAGCTCGGCAAAATCAAAGCCTTTGTCTAGATTATCGGGGGGATAGTTTTCGATGTAGTTATTTAACCCGGCAAGATTCAAGATTGCGTTCAAGCCGTTTTTGCCCATCACCTCCTCAAGGGATTTGATGGTGATCATGCCGAACTTATTGGGGTAGTACAAATTTGCTTTTT
>CAZAGR010000172.1:0-6024 GCA_964484585.1 uncultured Propionivibrio sp.
GCATCTGCCCGATCACCAGCGCCATCGCCTCAAAGCCCTCGGCGTAGGCCAGGTTGAAGCGCAATGAGCGCTCCTTGTCGAGCTTGTTGTAGTCCGCACCGAGTCTGTTCTCCAGTGCATCGATGCAGGTGTAGCCGGCCCGGCGCAGGGTTTCGTTAAACAGCCGGTGTTGTTTGTAATGCGCCGCCTCCTGTTTGATATACAAATCCAGATCCGCCTGCAGCTCCGGATCGGTGATCTGGCTTCTGGCAGCGCGCATCGAGCGAATCAAATACGGCTCGAGATACGGCATCGCCAACGAAGCCGAATTGACCACCTGAGAAAACTCGGGCCGTGCCGAGTTCCAGTGGCTGTCCCCCGGCTCAAAAACAAACGGCATCGCGCGAAGTGTTATTCGGGCATCAGTCATAAGTTATTCGTCTCCCTCAACTATTATCACGCGTCAGCGACGCTGGAATGAACCCCTCATCCGCCAATGCGCGAACGCAACCTTGATCAGCGCATATTTCGCCGTGTCGCGCTAGTGAACCCCGCTCTCCAGACTGATACGGTAGCTCTGAATTTTCAGGACGGTATCAGTGCCGCAATCGCTTGAATTTCGACGCGCATTGCGGGTTTAGTCAGCTGCGCGTGGATGCAGGCCCGCACTGGTGCACATCCTGAGGGAACCCAGGCATCCCAGACTTCATTGAAGCCGCCGAGGTCGTTTGGATCCGGAACATAGATTGTTGCGTTGAGCAGATATCTGTTGCTGCTTCCAGCGGCGACAAGGCTATCGTTTAGCAGTGACAGAACTTCGGCGGTCTGCTGCCGGATATCGGTGTCCAGTTGCGTAGGTACTTCACACAGAAAAAGCAGACCATTCCAGACTGTGGTGTCCGACCAGCGCTGGGTCGTGCCGCGCCGTGTGATATCGGGTGATGTCATGAAACGCTCCGTTGCAGATTTTCGTCAAAGATGGCGACCGCGCGCGTCCAGCCGGCCGAGGCGCCCCGGATTTTGTGCGGAAAGCAGGAAATGTAAAACCCGTTCGGCGGCAGTGATTCGAGATTGTGCAGTTTTTCCAGATGGCAGTAGCCCACGTCACGGCCGGCCTTGTGGCCCTCCCATATCAGCGATGCATCCTTGGTTTCGCTATATTTTTTTGCGGTATGGACAAACGGGGCATCCCAGCTCCAGGCATCGGTGCCAGTCAGGCGCACGCCTCGCTCCAATAGATACATCGTGGCCTCGTAACCCATGCCGCAGCCCGCCGAAAGAAAATCAGACTGGCCGTATCGGGAGCCGGCACGCGTATTGACCATCACGATTTCAAGCGGCTGAATCGAGTGCTGGATGCGATCACATTCCGCGGCAACGTCGGCGGCCGTGACCACGTAGCCGTCAGGGAATTGGCGGAAATCCAGTTTCACGCCAGGCTGAAAACACCAGTCGAGCGGGATCTCATCAATCGTCGCCGATCGCTCTGTTTTCCCAGTAGCGCGATTCATCGTGCTATGGAAGTGGTAGGGCGCGTCCAGATGTGTTCCATTGTGCGTGCAGAGCGTCACCAGTTCAATCGCCCAGGCTTCGCCGTCGGGGAGATCTTCCTTTTTCAGGCCGGGGAAGAGCGGTGAAATTTGATCAAAGGAAGCCTGGTGATTGATGTACTCAATCTTCGGCGCGATTGACGGTGGATCGCTGATGACATCATTTTCGAGGTAAATCGACAGATCAACAATTTTTCTCGTCACAGACCGCCCCTTGGTTAAGCGGTCAGTCTATCCGCTTCTTCTCGTTAACATAGTCCGGAAACCAGCGAATTTTCGGGAAGAAAAGCACGCGCACCAGTGCAACCAGTATCCATGAAAAACAGAAGCTGAAGATAAAGCCACACCACCAGGTAATAAACTCGAAATTTCCGGAAACAAACTTGAGTCCCCACCAGGCGATGATGTCACACAGCGATGCGGCGAGGCCGAGCGGAAACATCCATTGGTAGATCTTCAGCCGGTGAAAATGCAGGGAAAAAGGGATGCCGACAATGAAGTAACTGGTCGTAAAGCCAAACAGGTGAGCGTGCGTCATGGCGATCAACTTGCCGATGCCCATCTGCTGAAAATAGGCTTCGGCACTTCCATGCAGTCCCAACTGATAGTGCGCTTCGGCGGCACCAAATGCGAACGCGATCCCGAACAGGATCACTGCCATGCCAATTCCGCGTTGCGCCGCAACCGGCAAGTCATGCAGATCGAAATGGATTTCAGTTTCGCGAAACGGGATGAGCTTGTAGACAAGGTAGATGAGGAGAAAGAAAAATACCAACAGGGCAATGGGGCCTCCGATGGTCATCCATTCCGGCTTGGGCGGCGGCAAATGAACCAAGGCCGCATCGGCGATCGGTTGGTCACCGAAAAAGTTGATTTCGGGCTCCGCGCCGAACGCCGCACCGATGAGCGAAATTGCCAGCAGCAGGCAATAAAGAACGAAACGTCCATCCATGCTCAGGCTCCCTTCAGGCGCAGGTAGAGCAGGGCGCCCGCATTCTTGACCGCACGGGTGATCGCATCGTCCAGAGTGTTTCCCGCAGCGGCGGGCACCGCTTGGGCTGCCACTCCAATCAACGCGGCGGTGGCGCGCGAATCCTTTATGGCCGGTAGCGCTTTGACGTTCATGGCAACAATTTGGGTGATCTTGAGTTGTTTGTCCGTGGCTAGCAGAAAATAGGCCGTCTTGTCTTGAAAGACCACAGGGAAAATGAGCGCGGTTCCCGCTGGCCTTTGATTTTCGACAGGAATATAAATGGTATTTTCATCGGCCGCGCTTAGGGTGGCGCCCATTGCCTTCGCCGCAGCAATGTCGGCGGCCGTGAGCACAGCATCCTTGGGCAGCCAGGTGCTGATGCCAGGGAACAGGGCCTGTACTTCTTTAGGAATCATCGCGCTCAAATCCAGCCACGCGCCAGGCTTTGCGGGTGTCGAACTTTTGTCACCCGGATTCGCCTTGGCCCCGGCTTCAGCCGCATTAGGTGCGCCGTCACCATCACTGTCGAGTGAAGCCAGCTTTGCGAACGTGGCCATGTTTTTCCCGCCATCCTTGAACGCCTTGCCGAAGCCGTTTAATGCTGTTCCACCGCCTTCCGTATGACAGGCATTGCAAGATGGCATGTAACCGTGCTGGCTCTTGTAGAGCCTTGCGAAGCTGGGCGTTGCAGTTGCGTCCAGTGTCCACATTGAAAGCACAAGCGCTACCGGCATTGCGTAGATGGGTCGTGTCGTATTAGCCGAGTTCATTTTCAATTGGTTCCCCACTATCAAAAGCTGAAAAGTCCCGGCACGGTTTCTCGCATCTGCTGACGCAGCGTGTCGCCGGATGGACCGGATTCCTTGAGCGTGTGATATTGCACTGAATCGCTTGGCGGCATCAACTTTGATGCCTTGTCGGTCGACGCGTAGCGCTCCCAGTCCAGTGCGTCACGAATTTCAGCCTTGCTTTTGATATTGGCCAGTACGATCTGTTCTGTGTCGCCGGCCATGAAGTTGAGACGCTTGGCCGGGTTGCCACGATGACAAGCGAAACAATAGTCGGAGAACGCTTGCAACTCCTTGTGCTCACTTATGGTCAGCGGTGGTACGCCGGAGGCGACGGGCGGCGACATTTCATCCGTCTTGATGCAGCAGTATTCCCTCGGCTTACCAAGCAAGGCCTGCATCATGATGACGCGGGAAAAGGGCTTCGCTGCAAAAACCTCCGCCGGAAGTGCGGCGATACGTTCCTGAAGGCGGGAAGGATGCGTGCCGTATTGCGCACTCAAGGTTTTGATATCTGCTTCGGTGAAGAAGCGGGCGAGGCCGTAAACGCCGTCAATGTCGCTGGCGCGAAGTGTTTGTTTCGGCGGTCGAATAGTCAGCGGATCGAGTTCCTTTCGCAACGCGGGCAGTTTTTCGAAGGCACTCAGATCTTCGTTGTCCTTGGCCCCTTCGCCGAAATGGATCTCGCGTGTAAGCAGTGATTTAAGCCACCCCTTGAGGCCTTGTCGCTCGCCAATCGGATCACGATTGAGCAAGTCGGATTCCGGCACTGCGATGCCTTCCTTGGGGAATGAGTGCGCCTGCAGTTCGCGCAGACGATTCGCATTGCCGCCGGTGGTGTCAAAGCTGCCAGGGTTATTGCTATATTCAAATGCCAACGACAGCATCTGCCGACGGCAATCATTTCCTGTCTCGCCGCAACCATCGAGCCACAGGCGCTGGCTGACATGGTAGAAGTTGCCGATGTCGGTCAGTTGATCGAATCGTTCGGATTGGGAAAGGCCTTGCTTGATGGCGACCCCCACATAGGGCGCACTGTCACCGCGTGCCTTGGCGATGGCCGCCGCGGTTTCTTCCTGACCATTGGTTTCGTTCCACGGACGTTGCGAAAAAATCGGCGTCGTTCCCTGGTGGCACGTCAGGCAAATGGCACGCCTGGCGTACACAATGCGGGGAACACAACCGGCGCAATAATTTTGCACAAGCTGATATTCGAAACGTCCAGCCGCTTCGTTATAGCTGAGCACTTCAATTTCATTGGCATTCTCAACAAAGCCCAGAAACAGTTGTCCGCGGGTTGCTTTGCCCAATCCTGCCGGCGTGTTTGGCCCCTCAAAGTCGGCCGCTACCACCAGTCGCGGGTGAGCGTTGTCAGCTTGCCCTTTGAGCAACGAACGGCCATTGGGAATCAGCAAAGCCACCGGATCAGCTCCGGACGGATTTTGTTCGCGGAGCAGTGCAATGACTTTGGTGAATGGATACGGCAATCCGTCATTTTGTGCGATGAGGTGGTCGAACAGTGAGCGAGTGCCCGGGGGCGGTAAATCGGTGTCGGGAATGATCTTCTGAGACAAGGAACTCTGTGCTGGCAAGACGACTTTGGCCAGTTCAGTGATCGGGGGTGTCGGTTGGCGATCAAGCCCTATGGCAGCGATCACGGTGACTAGGCCGATCATTCCGCCGACGCCCAGCATTGTGCGTTTTTTCATTCAGGCAATCCCGGGTCAGGCAAAGAAAACAGCACGCGATGCGCAACTAACCGGTCGAGGCAAATCGATTGCCCCGCCCGTGCACCGCGTGTTGTGTGTCGTCGCCGATCCCGCATTGATCACATCATTTTGAGAAACTCACGCAGGGCGCGCTTGTCCTCGGCAGAGAGATCAACGCCGAACTGATGCCCCTTGTTCTCGACCAAATCGTCGCACTTCATGAAAAACGGGGCGTGCGTATCAGCGGACGCTGCATGCGCAACTGGCGTGCCCTTCTTCAACGGAATGGGCAAACCGCGGCCGTCTTCTTGGGCCGAAACGGTAACGTCGTCTTCAAAGCCAGTGATCTTGAGTGGCCGGTGCGGCGTCGCCGCGGGATTGTCGGAAGTCATCAGTTCGTCGAAAGCCAGTTCGAATTGCTTGACGCGACCTGCCACCGTGTAATCCGGTGAGCCGTCAGGAAGAAAGGTCATTTCCCCCACCGAATTGTTGTGCAGGAAGGGTGCAATGGCCCACGCCGAGAGCAGCGAGATATTGCGCAGGTAACCGGACCCACCGTCGATAGCTTTTTCGCCCATCTCCATGCCGCCGATGAGCGGGAACAACCGATTGACCACCTGCTTGACGGTGCCGGCCGGTGCAGATTCCCGATACGTCTCTGAAGCGAACTCCTCCCAGATGTGGCCCTTGCTGTGGTTGTCATGCAAGGCGCGGCACATGTTGGTGCCGACCATCTTGAAGTTGGTGCGTTCGTCATTGCCGAGCCAGTCCTGGCCGAAAACGCCCCGTTCGGCAAATTGTTTCGGGCGAAGATTGCCCTTGGCATCCTTCGTCATGTACTTCGCCACAAATTCAGGATCTTTGCGTTGGGCCTCGGTGAACTCGTACTGCCAGTAATCCTCCTTGCCGAAGACGTGACCATCATAGAACTTGGCCAGCGCATTTTTGTCGGCGCGAATATTTTCGGGGGCCATTTGCGAGCTATGGCAGCCGGCGCATTCGCGAGAGAATATTTCGCGCCCCTT
>CAZAGR010000173.1:0-6017 GCA_964484585.1 uncultured Propionivibrio sp.
AGGCCCGCGCAACCCGATCCGTATATGCCATTTCATCCGCATCACCGCTACCGGTCAGCACGATCTGCAATCCACGCGCCTTGAGCGCGGCGGAGAGTGAAATCCATCCCGCTTCGTGCCACAGCTTGTAATTGAATTTCGGGAACGGATGCATGACCGCAAATGGCGCAGTCACACCGTCGGCCAAACCACCCGCCGAGCTTGGCGGCACCACTTTGCGATGGACCGGAGCGCCCAGAGCGGCCATCAGGCCCAAACCCATGTTGACCGTGTGCGTCGACAGATCGTCAAAGGCCAGGGAATCGTCCATCAGCCATCGGGCAGCGCGCGCGGCATCAATATCCACCATTCCCACATGATGTCTACCGGCGGCCCAGCCGTAGATCCTCGCCCGGTCCGAGGGGATGACGGACAGCGCCAGATCGTATCGCCGCCATAGTCGGCGCAACTCGCCAAACCGTTCCTGCCAGCGCGTACGTTCGGGCACCGCGATCACGTTTGAAATATCCGGATTGCCCTGCAACACGCCTTCGGTGCCACGGAACACCAGCACATCGAGCTGCACCTGCGGCCAGGCCAACCTGGCGGAGCGTATTACCGGCGTACTTAGCAGCACATCCCCAATGCGGCGAGGGCAGACAACCAGCACGCTGACGGGAGTTTGCATGGATAAAACGATCGAGGTGATGAATAATGGCAGTACGATAAATGCACCGGCTCTTGTTCGAGGTTAAGCTTACTGCATCATTATTTTAACGGCCCAGTTTTCGAGTCAATGCTAAATTCCTCCCTTATGGCGCCAAAGATGCCATAGATTAAATTGAATTTCGCCGGAACAGGAGCAAATACGCGTGATTACGCGCAATCGAAAACCGAAGCTCTTCATTGACGAGTTCGTTGGAATATCCAATCGCCTGGAGGCCCTGCCGCTGGCGTTCGCGATCCGTGAAACATTCGGCCATGACATCGTTCTCGATTGGCGCGAGCTGGACTCGTTTTCGGTCAGCGACACCTCGCGGGGGCGCGTCCGTCTGTTGGCGCGGGTCGGCGCTTTGCGCATCCGCACCTGCGATCGCGCGCTGTTTGACACGCTGGGCGAGCGAAAAATTATCCTCCGGTCGCTCGATGGCCCGTCTGAACTGCTTGATCCAATCTATCTCGACACGGCGCGTCGAATCAGACTTTCGGCCGAGCTGAGTCAATCTATCAAAGCTACCTTCAAGCGCGTGCAAGGTCGGCCGCTGGTCGGTGTGCATGTGCGTCACGGCGACTTTCAGCTGGTGGACGCCCACGTCTACCGCAATGATGTCGAATGGCCCGCCGTTCCAGTCTGGTGGTATGCCGAAACGATGCGCGCGATCAAGAAGATTCAACCCGACGTCGTCTTTTTCCTGTCCTCGACCGGCAATCCGGCCGCCTTCAAGGAGCTTTACGACGGCCTGGAGGTGATCAGCCTTGATACTCCGTCGCCCTATGCCTACAAGGGCAGCGACCATGGCTCGGCGGTCAACCCCGTAGCCGACATCTTCGCCTTGGCCTGTTGTCCGGTGCTGCTGGCCACCCCCATTTCCGGCTATTCGCACTGGGCGGCGAACGCACTGGGCGCGGCCACCGACTGCCTGTTGCCTCTGCCCGGCGCCAGCCGCGAAAATCCGTCGCGGGGACTGGTGCGCCTGTTCGGCTCGCGTCTGCCGCACTGGCGCGCCGCCGGTCGCACGGGTAGCGGAATAGTGCCGCTGGCCGATGGATTCGCCGATATCGACTTCAGCCGCTCCGCCCGCACTGACTGGTTGTAATCAGGACGCAGCAAGGTCCCGACAAGGTATTCATGCAGGTTCACGAAACACCTTCTTCCCGATCACATCGGCTGGCGGCCTGGGCCGTTGCGGCGCTCGGGTTTGCACTGCCGTTATCGACGGCAGCCGACAGTTTTGTGCTGACTTTAGTGTTGATCGCTTGGCTGCTTGGCGGCGAATGGAGCAGCAAATGGCAGCGCCTGCGACATCACCGACCGACCTTGGCCGTCGCTATTTTTCTGAGTCTGGCCGGTCTCGGCGTGTTTTGGGGCATGGGAACCGTCGCCGAAGGGCTGCAGCACTTGCGGAAATACTTGGATCTTTTGCTGGTTGCCATACTTGCCAGCCTTCAACTGACGCCTGCCGAACAACAACGGGCGCTGAATGGATTCGCTGTTGCGATGGCCGTAACCCTGATCATGTCATACAGCATTGCCCTGGGGCTGGCCCCGGTTGACATGGTTCAAGCAGATAGCACGGCGGCAATTCTGATCGTCTTCAAGAAGCATATTACCCACGGATTTTTCATGGCCATGGCCAGCCTGCTCTATGCCGTAAGAGCTCTCGAAACACGCGACCTGCGTTGGCGTGTCTTTTTTGGAGTCGCCGCGCTGCTGGCGGCAGCAAATGTACTGATGCTGGATGGACGCACCGGACACCTCGCGCTCTTTGCCATGGCGGTCTATTTCATCGCGCACCGTTTGCACTGGCGAGGTCAGGTGATCACCTTGGTGGCCAGCGCACTTCTGGTGACCCTTGCGTATCAACTACCCCACTTCCCCAGCCCGAAACGTTTGGCGCTGGGGTTGCACCAAATCGAGCAGTGGGAGTCCGGGCAAGGCGACCCGGAGGCGTCGATGGGCAAACGTATGGATTATTGGTCGACCAGCCTCAAGATTATTGCAACGCATCCGCTACTCGGCGTTGGCACCGGTGGTTTCGAGTCAGCCTACCGGCAGGCCGCCGCAGCAGGCATTCCGGCTTCGAATAATCCGCACAATCAATATCTGCTGACACAAAGCCAGCTCGGCATCCCCGGTTTGCTGGCGCTATTGGCTCTGTTTGCCGTCGCCTGGCGCGAGGCTCGATTTATCGACACGAATATGAGACTGCTGGTTCGCGGCTTCCTGCTCGCCTATGTCCTCGCCAACGTGTTCAATTCTTTTCTCTACGATCATGCCGAGCGACTGTTTTTTGCCTGGATGCTGGGCGTATTTTTCTCGAATCTACCGCCACGGTGGCAGCGGCTACGTCCCGGTAAATCTCCCGCTTAAAACGCAATTTGAATTTTAATGAATCCGAAAATGACATTTAGAAGCAAAATGTGATAAACAGTGCGTCTGGGAATCGCAAGTCTTTTCGGAAACGTTCTACCTATTCAAATGATTCCAAATTCCAACTCAGCAAATGCACCGGCGCGGCGCCGATTGAGCGTTCGCCTGGCGGGAACGGCATCGTTATGTGCGGTTATCGCCGCCGCAAGCATCGCCGCGATTCTGCTTTGGCATGACTACCAGAAAGCGCTGGACGACGTCGACCGGCAGTTGCATGAAATCCAGAGTCTTGATGTGCCGCAACTTTCGCTGGCCGTATGGTCTTTCGACCAGGCTTCTGCTCAACTTGCCGCCAAGTCCATCATTGGCCGCCCAACAATCACCCGGGTGGAAGTGCTTGATAGAGGGCACACCAGTTTTTCACTCGGCGATGCGCCGGCGAATGCGCGAATAGAGGAATTTCCTCTGGCTGTTGAGCGGAACGACTCTGCCACTCAAGTCGGGCAGTTACGCGTCTTCAGTGATGTGGGTGCGATTCGTGCGCGCCTGGCCAGCAGTTACACCTTCCGCCTCGGCAGTGTTGTCTTGGCCTTGTTTCTCTTGATGGGCTTCATGTTGCTACTGTTCGAGCGTCAGGTCACCCGCCATCTGCGCCGGACGTCGAAATTTGTCGAACGGCTTGACTCGGGCAACCTGGACACGGTGTTGACTCTTCAACGATCTTCTACCGGACAATCCCAAGACGAACTGGATTTGCTGGTCGAAGGCATCGCCCGGATGCAGAGGACGTTGAACGAAACAGTTCGTTCTCTCGAACAAGGAATTGCGCAACGACAATTGGCCGAAGCGGAAGTACGCGAACTCAACGCGACACTCGAAGCAAAAGTTGCCGCAAGGACGCGTGAGCTGGAAGCGGCAAAAAACACCGCAGAGCAGGCGCTTGACCTTACTCGCGCCGGGTATTGGGAGCGCTATTTCGGGCAGGATTTGGTGCGGGTGGACGCACGCGCTAAAGAACTGCTGGGGCTGCCGGACTCGCCCAGCGGGGATTACAGCATGAGTCTGGACCTAATCTCGTCGATTGTGGCTGCCGACCCTGCGGCCGCTGAACAGATGATAGAACGGCTAGAAAATTACGGAAGGCGTACCTTCAGCGAATACACCTTTCCATTTAAGCACCGCCGCGATGGCAAAATTCGCTGGATTCGTACGCGTAGCATGATGCCCAGCGTTGAAGAGGACTCAACGCCGGCTGCGGGTACGCTGGTCATCGGCGCGATGCGGGATGTCACCGACGAAATCAATAATGAACGAAAGCTTGCCGAGGCGCGCGATGCGGCCGAGGCCGCCAACCGTGCCAAGAGTGATTTTCTGGCCAATATGAGCCACGAGATCCGCACGCCGTTGAACGGCATGCTGGGTATGGTGCAGTTACTCGAGCGCAGTGAGCTCAGCGGACGGCAGTCAGGCTATATGGACAAATTACGCTACTCGGCTGATTCACTGCTGGGCATCATCAATGACATTCTCGATTTCTCAAAAATCGAAGCCGGGCAACTGACGCTGGAGTCGATCCCGTTCGACCTCGATCACCTGCTCGACAATACGAGCGCTCTGCTTTCGGTCAAAGCCGAGGACAAGGGGCTTGAGCTGATCCTCGATGTGGCGCCTGACCTGCCACGCTTTCTGGTCGGCGATATGCTTCGCTTGAGTCAGGTGTTGACCAATCTCGGCAACAACGCGCTCAAATTTACTGAACGCGGCTCCGTCGTGATCCATGCCGGTGTCGAGAAGCGCGATGAGAGCCACGCCACCTTGCGCTTTTCTGTTCGGGACACCGGTATTGGTTTGACACCGAAGCAGGCAGAAGGGCTTTTTCAATCTTTCGTCCAGGCCGATGCATCGACTTCGCGTCAATACGGTGGCACAGGCCTGGGCTTGGCGATTTGCAAGCGTATCGTCGAAATGATGGGCGGGCGAATTTGGGTGGAAAGCGAGGTGGGTGTTGGCAGCACCTTCAATGTTGAGATCCGCATCGAGATGGATACCGACCGTACCGGGATCGCATCGCTGCAGCCAGCGCACGTCCAGCTTGCCAATCGTCGTGTGCGACGGGTGTTGGTGGTCGACGATAACGAACAGGTTCGCCGTGTCGCCGTCGCCATTCTTGAAAGCTTCGGTGATGTGGTGGAGGAAGCGGAGGGTGGCAACGCGGCTGTTGATCGACTGAAGAACCGGGACAGCCACTTTCATGTGGTTCTGCTTGACGCACGCATGCCCGACCTAAGTGGACTCGAGGTCGTGCGCTGGCTGAACGAGTTTGGCGGCAAACGTTCGCCGGAAGTCGTATTGATGGTGGGACACGGTCAGCAACAAATTCGCGACGAGGCCAACTCGCTGGGCGTTCGCTGCATATTGACCAAGCCGTTCAGCGCGTCATCTGTGTTTGACGCGCTGAACCAGATAAATGACAAACGGCCGAAACCCGCCTTGGTTAAAAGCGAAAGCTCGACGCAGGCCGAACAATTGCTGGTCGGACTTCGACTTTTGCTGGTGGAAGACAATCTGATCAATCAGGAGGTCGCCCGCGAGTTGCTGACCTCGGAGGGGGCAACCGTCATTGGCGCCAACAACGGGCTTGAGGGCGTCACTTTGCTGAACCAGTCGTTGACTGAAGGCACTCGACCTTATGATGCCGTCTTCATGGATATCCAGATGCCGGTGATGGATGGCCTTGTCGCCACCAGCGAGATCCGCGCCAATCCGGCGTTCGCCAACTTGCCCATCATCGCCATGACAGCTCATGGTCTCACCGGCGATCGCGAGCGTAGTCTGGCTGCCGGAATGAACGAGCATGTGGTCAAGCCCATCGTGTTTCGCGAACTGTTGGCATCATTGCGACTCTGTCTGCCGGCCCTGCGACTGCCTGGCGACGCCGACAGAAGCA
>CAZAGR010000174.1:0-6016 GCA_964484585.1 uncultured Propionivibrio sp.
AAGAGCTGAAAAAGTCGGCGCTAGCGACACGGCGTACTCATCCATCAAGGCACCTATACCGATCTCGTCATACTGAACTCCAAGGCGTTGCACCATGTCGCGTGAATCATCCAGACTCATCTGTGCCGTGTAGGGTGAAGGCATCATCACTGCCCGCACCTTGTCTGCACCCAGCGCGTCCACCGCGACCGCCAGCGTAAGCGCCGAATCCATGCCGCCCGAAAGACCAATGATGGCACCGGGGAAGCAGTTCTTGCCCAGATAATCCTTGACGCCTAAAACCAAAGCATCATAAACGTCCGCTTCCAACGAGCGCGCACGGACCGCTGAACCGTTACCGGGTCGTAAACTGTGATCGGCAAATTCAACCACCTCGATGATCTCGCAAAACGACGGCAGCTGGTGGGTCAGGCGTCCGCCTGCATCCAGCGCAAACGAGGCCCCGTCAAAAACCAGTTCGTCCTGCCCGCCGACCAGATTGGCGTATACCACCGGACAGCCGATGGCTGCAACGCGATCACGCAACACCTCATAACGACGCGCTTGCTTGTTCATGTGGAACGGCGAGGCATTCAGCGTCAACAAAATCTCGGCGCCGGCGGCGCGGGAACTCTCTGCGGCGCCAGGCGCCCAGACATCGGCACAAATGGCCAGGCCGCAGCGGACGTCCTTAATGTTGATCACGCAGGGCTGGTCCCCTGCGGCAAAGTAACGTTCCTCGTCAAACACCTCATAGTTCGGCAAACGATGCTTTCGATACGTGGCCTGAACTCTTCCCTTGTCTAGCAGAGAGGCGGCGTTGAAACGTTGGCAGCCGCCCTCCCGTCCCTCCTGCATGGGATGGCCAAGGATCACGGGCAGCGGAGTTGCCTCAGCCAGGAACGCAATTTCGCGTTCGCAGGCGCGATAGAAATCCGGCCGTAACAACAGGTCCTCGGGTGGATACCCGCACAACGCAAGCTCAGGAGTCAGTAAAACATCAGCACCCGCCGCAGCCGCCTCAACCGCGGCGGCCAAAATGCGTCGTGCGTTGCCAGCAAGATCACCGACAACAAGATTGATTTGGGCAATTGCAATGCGCAGTGCCACTGTTCAGTTCCTCACAGCGCAGGATTGACACGTCGAAGCACCAGCCCGCCCGGCGCGGGTGGGCCTTTCGAGCGCCCGGACAAACTCAAAAAGCAGGTTTCTCTGTGGCGTTGGCATAACGAGCCACGCCTTCCATGACCTCGTTCTTGGCGTCTTCAATCTCGAACCAGCCGAGAACCTTGACGAACTTTCCCGGCTCCAGATCCTTGTAATGTGCGAAGAAATGTGAGATCTGGTCCAAAACAATCTGCGGCAGGTCGCGGGGACTGGAGATCGATCGATACATGGGCGTCAACTTGTCCACGGGCACGGCGAGCAGTTTCGCGTCGTCGCCCGCCTCATCGATCATCTTCAAAACGCCAATCGGCCGACAGCGCACCACCACGCCCGGTGGCAGGGCAAACTGCGAAATCACCAAAACATCGACTGGATCACCATCGCCCGCGATAGTGTGCGGGATGTATCCGTAATTGCAGGGATAGTGCATTGCGGTAGACATGAAACGATCGACGAAAATCGCGCCGGACTCCTTATCCACTTCGTATTTGATCGGATCTGAATGCATGGGAATCTCGATAACGACGTTAAAGTCGTTGGGCAAGTCCTTGCCGGAGGGGACGCGATCTAAACCCACAGTAAACTCCTCATCAGAAAGTCCAATTATAGCCACGGCAAAATCCATTCTGCCGCGCGGAGCCTGATAATCTGCGTACCATGAATGATCTGTTCAACAACTCTAACGGGCACGCTCCATTGGCCGAGCAGATGCGCCCGGGCAAGCTCGATGATGTGATCGGCCAGAGCCACCTTCTCGGCCCGGGCAAACCATTGCGCCTCGCTTTCGAATCGGGCACACCCCACTCGATGATTTTGTGGGGCCCGCCGGGCGTCGGCAAGACTACATTGGCGCGGCTGATGGCCAACAGCTTTGATGCCGAATTCGTCGCTTTATCCGCCGTGTTTTCCGGTGTCAAAGACATCCGCGAGGCAATGCAACGGGCACAGGTCATGGCGCAACAAGGACGACGAACCCTGTTGTTTGTCGATGAGGTGCACCGCTTCAACAAGGCACAACAGGATGCTTTCCTGCCGTATGTTGAGGCCGGCACGATCACATTCATTGGCGCGACGACCGAGAATCCATCGTTCGAGGTGAATTCCGCCCTGCTCTCGCGCGCCTCGGTCTATGTGCTCAAGAGCCTTTCAAGCAACGAACTGGGCGAATTGTTCGATCGTGCACGCGAACGCGCCATCCCCGGGCTTGAATTTGAAACCGATGCCCGAGACCGCCTGCTGGGCTATGCCGACGGCGACGCGCGGCGACTGCTGAATGTCCTGGAGACCGTGATGACGGCAGCCTTCACCAGTGCAGATGTTGGTCAGCGCCGCATCGTCAGCGCCGACTTTTTGGAGAGCACTCTGGCCGCCGATTTGCGTCGCTTCGACAAAGGTGGCGATGCGTTTTATGACCAGATTTCAGCCTTGCACAAATCGGTGCGCGGCTCGCATCCGGATGCCGCCTTGTATTGGCTTGTGCGCATGCTCGATGGCGGTGCCGATCCGCTGTACCTGGCGCGCCGTATTGTGCGCATGGCCATTGAAGATGTAGGCTTGGCCGATCCACGCGCCTGGGAGGTCGCACTAAATGCCTGCGCCACGTACGAACGTCTCGGCAGTCCGGAAGGCGAATTGGCATTGGCCAATGCCGTTCTCTATCTGGCTGTCGCGCCTAAATCAAACGCCGCCTACGTCGCCTATAATGCGGCCCGCGCATTTGTAGCCAAAAGCAACACGCATCCCGTACCGGAACATCTGCGCAATGCGCCGACAAAACTGATGAAAGATCTTGGCTACGGCGCCGATTACCGCTATGCCCACGACGAAGCACATGGCTATGCTGCTGGAGAGCGCTACCTGCCAGAAGGAATGGCGGAGCCGAATTGGTATCGCCCCACAGCACGTGGCCTCGAACAGAAGATTGCTGACAAACTGGCGCATTTGAGGGTACTCGACGCGCACGCTCCCAAAGCCAACTAAGTCATCCCGATAGGACACACCATGCTAGACCTTCAACTCCTTCGCAGCAACCTCCCTTTTGTGGCCGAACGCCTTGCCCTGCGTGGAGTGACACTCGACGTCGTGGCCTTTGAAACTCTGGAAGCGGAGCGTAAACAACTGCAAACGCGTACCCAGGATTTACAGGCGCGGCGCAATAATTTATCCAAGCAGGTCGGTGTGCTTAAGGGCAAGGGCGAAGACGCCTCTGCCGTTCTGGCCGAAGTCGCCGGGCTGGGTGATGAACTGAAAGCATCCGAGGCCGCGCTTGACGAATTGCTGCCACGTTTCGACGCTTTTGTCTCCTTGATTCCAAACCTTCCTCATGAAACCGTGCCGCCCGGCAAGGATGAAACCGGCAATGTTGAAATTCTGCGCTGGGGAACCCCTCGCTCGTTCGACTTCGACGTCAGGGATCACGTCGACCTTGGCAGTGGACTCGGCGGACTTGATTTTGAAACTGCCGTCAAGCTCTCCGCTAGTCGGTTCGCGCTCATGAAGGGCGGCATCGCACGCCTGCACCGCGCCCTTGCTCAATACATGCTTGATCTGCATACCGGCGAACATGGATACACCGAAGTCTACGTTCCCTATCTGGTCAATCCTGAAAGCATGTTCGGTACCGGGCAGTTGCCAAAATTCGAGGAGGACCTGTTTCAGGTCATTCGGAGCGATGGCAGCAAGCTGTATCTGATTCCGACCGCAGAAGTGCCGGTCACCAATATTGTCCGCGGCGAAATTCTCGCGACCGAGTCACTACCTCTCAAGTTTGTCTGCCATACGCCGTGCTTCCGATCCGAAGCCGGGAGCTACGGCAAAGACACTCGCGGCATGATTCGTCAGCACCAATTCGACAAAGTGGAATTGGTGCAAATCGTGCGACCCACCGAGTCGATGACCGCACACGAAGAGCTCACCGGCCATGCTGAATCGGTATTGAAGAAGCTCGAACTCCCCTATCGAAAGGTTGTCCTATGTGCCGGCGACATGGGTGCAAATGCGGCAAAAACATACGACCTGGAAGTCTGGCTTCCCGCACAAAACACGTATCGCGAAATCTCTTCGTGCTCAAATTACGAGGCATTTCAGGCGCGACGCATGCAGGCGCGCTTTCGCAATGACAAGAACAAACCGGAATTACTTCACACCATCAACGGGTCGGGTCTTGCGATTGGCCGCACGCTGGTTGCGATACTGGAGAACTACCAGAATGCCGATGGCAGCGTCACACTGCCGACCGTTCTGCGTCACTACTTCAACGGCGCTGAGGCACTCAAACCGGGATCTTGAGGGATGGGTTTCGCCGACAATAATCGCGGCCAGAACTGTGGTTTTCCACGAATTTCCACCTTCGGTATCTTATCAATGGCCTGCACGTGAAGTGGCTCAATGTGCGACAGAATACTGAAATAGCTGCGGACATTTTCGACAAGAATGACCGCCTCCCCACCCCGAGCCCGGCCACTCTTAAGGCGTTCGTAATACTCGGGCCGCGACATCAGCGGCAATACCATCTTCATCTCATACCACGAGTCCGGATTGCGTTTCAGGGATTTGGCAATCGCCCGTCCACCGTTCAAATGCCCCATGCCAAGATTGTAGGCAGCCAGCGCCATCCATAAACGATCCGGCGCGACAACGCTTGGCGGCAATTGATCCATCAACTCCACCAAGTAGCGCGCACCACCGCGGATGCTTTCCATTGCATCGAGTCGATTTTGTACGCCAAGATGGTCCGCTGTATCTTCGGTCAACATCATCATGCCACGCACACTGGTTGCCGAAGTGGCCAACGGATCCCACTTTGACTCTTGATAGGCGAGCGCAGCAATCAAGCGCCAATCCAGGCCGGTGACCTCCTGCGCAAGTTGAAAAGCACGTTGATATCGAGGCAATATCTGCTTGGTGGCCTGAATGAAATTCTGTGCGCCCATGGCGTCGATACGACGGATATAGCCGAAATGCCGATCCCGCAACCGTGGCAACAGGCCGTTCTTTTCAGACTCAGCGATGAAGCGGTTGGCTCTTTCCAGCAACAGATCATCGAAGCCCGCCGCGATAGCCCAAGAGAACGATCGGCTGCCCGGAAGGCGCACGGCCGTCGTCAGTTCAGGATAAATATTGGCGGCAAGCCGCATATTCAACTCATCCACAGCCGCCAAGGCGATACGTCGCTCACTCAGCCACTGCAGAATATCCATTTCGGCGTGCTCGCTTACCTCAACGAGTTCGGGCTGAATGTCAGGACCGAGTGACTTCAGCGCCATAGCAGCCGCCGAACCCACCGGCGCCTCGATTTTCAGTTTATCCAGATCGGCCAGACTCTCCGGGCCAGGAGCATCAATATGACGTACAACCCACAACGGCAAGCTCCCCATAGACGCAGTAAAACTCAGCCCGTCGTTTTCCGGTCCGGCGTTTAAGTAGGCTGCAATATGCACCCTGCCCTGCAATGCCAATAGTGTCAGTTCTTTGGCATCAACAGCAAAATGAAAGCGAACCGGAACGCCAAGTTGTTCGGAAAAAACTCGAACGACGTCCTGGGTAAAACCCTCGGCCGGTGTTCCATCTGACAAGGGAAAGGTCGGCTCCGACACCAACCCAACAACTAGTACGCCTTCACGGTCGGGCGCTTCGAGGTGATCGCAACCCGCAATAATTAGCAGTACCAGCATCAGAAAGAGTATGCGCAAAGACGTAAGCATTTGGCAGAAGTACGGAAAGTATCCTGGCACCCTCGATCAGTGATCAGGAGCATCTTATCGCTTTCCACCACGCCGATGCGCGGCTACGCGGCTATAATGCGCGCCGCGGAGGGGTGGCAGAGTGGTCGAATGTACCTGACTCGAAATCAGGCGATGTCGCAAGGCAT
>CAZAGR010000175.1:0-5980 GCA_964484585.1 uncultured Propionivibrio sp.
TTCATCTGGTGCGAAAAGGAACAAGTCTAATCCAATAACTTTTCCGCCTCCTGCGTTGACTTGATCTACGATCTCGGCATAGTATGATCGTGGCCAGGGCCAGCGGAATCCTGTCCAGTTGTTTGAGAAATCGTCGATCGCTATGATGACAATATCATCGGACGGTTTTTGTACTCCGCGCAGGCGCATCAGCGCGTCCCGCGCAGAGTATTCCAGCCGTCCAAATGGCGTGGTAATGCCCGGAAGGATTTCGATGATCTGAATCAGGAATATCAACGCTATAGTTCCTAGCAGCAGGGCGAGACTTAGGTTGAATGGCTTCTTTTCTTTTGTCATTTTATAAAACTCTAATTGATTCTATTAGAAGCAAAAGTAACCGCAACCTGAAGGAGGAGGAGGTTCATCGCCTTCGGTTTTATCTTTTTTAGGTTCGGGCGCGGAATCGGGCTTGGAGAAGGCGCTTGATTCGGTTGAGCATATTTCCGCGCCGTCTTCACCTATCGCGGTGACGCTCCAGCTTACATTTCCTGCATCAGGCAGAATGCCCTCAACATATTTTTCGAGACTGGTATCTGAGGTTTCAAAGACGATCACAACGCCATAGGCATTGATGAATTTTACAAGATATTTAGCCGCGCCGGGTTGTTCCGTCCACTCAAAAGGAATCTTGCCTTGCTTCTGCAGGGTAGATCCTGAAGGTGGATTTTTAATTTTGAAGTCGGAGCAACTGCCGCCTGAACCGCCACTGCCTGAGTTTTCATTTGTAGCGAAATCAACCAGGTCTTTTGCTTCAGGGTTGTTATCGAGCCACTCTTGAAAATCCTCGTCGGTCATATCTCCTTGCGTAACAACCCATTCGCCGGTAGTTGGGTCTTTTTTGACAACGATTTTTTGTCCGTCAGTGAATTTTATTTTTTCGCCAGACGGAGATTCGACTGAACAGTTGCCCTCAAGACAAGTGAGGGTAAGTTCGCCTGTGGCAGGATCGAATTCGATCTTCAAATAGGAACCTTGCACGGCAGCCACGCCTGCAGGTGTGTTTACCGATGCGCTGCCGCCGCTGAGGATGATGAAGATCTTACCGAGTTCCAGTTGAATTTGAGTAGAAAGTCCGCCGTCCACTTCTTCGTTGGAGGTCAGTGTAAACAAAGAAGAAGGCGCAACGCGAATGATCGTCCCAGATGAAAGATCGAGCCGCGCGTGACCATCTTCGCCGGTCTGCACCTGTCCGTTGACTTCGAGTTTCATGTCCGCGCTGGCAGGCGCGAAGGATGCCTGCCCGGGTTGTTTAATTTCCACTTGTCCTGTGAGTTCGCTTAATGCGGCAAAGAGTGAAGTGTCTACGCTTGCGGCAGCTTCGGTAGATTCTGGCGAAGCCGCCGCATCTGCCGGTTGAGCGGAATCCGCGGAAGAATCCGAAGATGTTGCAGCTTGCGGCTGGCAGGCGCTTATCAGCAGAATCAACGCGAGCATGAGCATAATCAAAGATTTATTCGTTTTCATTTGTGCCTCCAATAAAACTATTTCTCAACGACTTTGCAAAAAACAGGCTGGCTGTAAATGACGTTGCAGTTTACCCATTGTTCGTTGAATTTAATTAACATCTTGGTATCTCCAAGCGTTTCGCCGTAGCATATATACCTTGATTTTACAACAAATTGCTGTGCTGCCTGTAATGACCTTGGAATTTCGATTTTTCACTTTGTGACACTGTTAAGGGTAACAATTAGCGCAAATATTATTCGTAGATTCTTCATCGCCTTCGGTTTTATCTTTTTTAGGATCGGGCGCGGAATCGGGCTTGGAGAAGGCGCTTGATTCGGTTGAGCATATTTCCGCGCCGTCTTCACCTATCGCGGTGACGCTCCAGCTTACATTTCCTGCATCAGGCAGAATGCCCTCAACATATTTTTCGAGACTGGTATCTGAGGTTTCAAAGACGATCACAACGCCATAGGCATTGATGAATTTTACAAGATATTTAGCCGCGCCGGGTTGTTCCGTCCACTCAAAAGGAATCTTGCCTTGCTTCTGCAGGGTAGATCCTGAAGGTGGATTTTTAATTTTGAAGTCGGAGCAACTGCCGCCTGAACCGCCACTGCCTGAGTTTTCATTTGTAGCGAAATCAACCAGGTCTTTTGCTTCAGGGTTGTTATCGAGCCACTCTTGAAAATCCTCGTCGGTCATATCTCCTTGCGTAACAACCCATTCGCCGGTAGTTGGGTCTTTTTTGACAACGATTTTTTGTCCGTCAGTGAATTTTATTTTTTCGCCAGACGGAGATTCGACTGAACAGTTGCCCTCAAGACAAGTGAGGGTAAGTTCGCCTGTGGCAGGATCGAATTCGATCTTCAAATAGGAACCTTGCACGGCAGCCACGCCTGCAGGTGTGTTTACCGATGCGCTGCCGCCGCTGAGGATGATGAAGATCTTACCGAGTTCCAGTTGAATTTGAGTAGAAAGTCCGCCGTCCACTTCTTCGTTGGAGGTCAGTGTAAACAAAGAAGAAGGCGCAACGCGAATGATCGTCCCAGATGAAAGATCGAGCCGCGCGTGACCATCTTCGCCGGTCTGCACCTGTCCGTTGACTTCGAGTTTCATGTCCGCGCTGGCAGGCGCGAAGGATGCCTGCCCGGGTTGTTTAATTTCCACTTGTCCTGTGAGTTCGCTTAATGCGGCAAAGAGTGAAGTGTCTACGCTTGCGGCAGCTTCGGTAGATTCTGGCGAAGCCGCCGCATCTGCCGGTTGAGCGGAATCCGCGGAAGAATCCGAAGATGTTGCAGCTTGCGGCTGGCAGGCGCTTATCAGCAGAATCAACGCGAGCATGAGCATAATCAAAGATTTATTCGTTTTCATTTGTGCCTCCAATAAAACTATTTCTCAACGACTTTGCAAAAAACAGGCTGGCTGTAAATGACGTTGCAGTTTACCCATTGTTCGTTGAATTTAATTAACACCTTGGTATCTCCAAGCGTTTCGTCGTAGCCGCCTATAAATAGATATCTTGATTCTACAACGAATTGCTGTACAGCGCTCAATGACCTTACGCGCATTTGACGCGCGAGGTTTTTGTCTATTGCAGCGTTATTTTGATTGTCCAATACAAATTGTATTGTGTTATCCATGGAGACAATTGCGTTCCGAAAATGCGCGTTGACCAGACCATCGGCGAATATTCCACTCATGCTCATTACAATAACGCAAAAAAAGAAAGGCGCGACCTTGCCAAAAAAGGACGTGGAAAAAACAGCAGTTTCGGTCACGGGCAACTGCGCTACGCCGATAATTAATGTGAAAGGCATAATCCATAGCAAAGCCACGCCAAAGCGCATCATAAAACCGGCTTCTTGTTGGTAATTTATCAACTCGCCCAGTTGCGGATTAATTTTTGATACGGCAAAAGGTAATATCTGTAAAGGCATCGCAATTACAAGCCATGCAAAAAATAATGAACTCATCAGCCAGAAAATAACGCCAAATAAACTGCTTTCAATCCGCGCGGTAAGCCAGCCAACCGTTGCGCCAACCGCCGCGCAAGATACCAAAGCGGCGGTTAAGCCAAACCACGGAAGGTAGGCATGTGACTGACTTAAGATGTAACCATCTTGTCCCCAGCATGTAATTGCAAAGGTAAGCCCGCCGACAATGCCATAGGTGGCCCCGACGACCCGCTTTGAGCGCATTATGGCAGAGCGTGAATTTGGCGCATCTATATTTTTTATCGGCGTCATTTTTAGTGGATACTCTCTATGCTTAAAATGTAATCTGTGTAATCTGTTTGCGAAAGACGTATAAAGTAAACGGAATTTGGCATAACCGTTATGAATTTTTCGCTTCCACATGTCATTAAAAAATTATCCAAGCGCGTTTGAGTGTTCCATAATTCTATACCCACGCCGTCTTTTGAACAAAGCATTTGAATTGCAATTAAATTGTCATGCGCGGTAAATTGCAGCCAGTCTTCCGCATCTCCATTTGCAAAATCCAACGCGCCTGTCATCTGCAATGAGCCCGCGCTCGTTGGTGAAAACACAATGACTCCCAGCGGCGCTTGCATTGAGTCTTCGTCTTGCAGTATGGACGAAAAAATTTCAGCGGTTTCGGCGTTTATTGTTACGGGGTCTATCGGCTTTGAAGGGTCGATAACGGGCAGTCCGTTTGCGTTATCTATTTTCAAAAACTCAACAGTCGCCCAGCCTCTCCCATCCGGCGCGGATGCAAATTCGACTTGCGCCCACTTGCCGCTTTCATCTCTGCCGATGATGAAAACAACATCATTTGGATTCAATGTGCCAAGCGATTCAAAATCTACACCGGGACCTTTGCGGACGTTGATTTTTTGAACAACCAACGCGCTTATTTCTGACGCGGAACTGGTTGCCGCTGAAGCGATCGGAATCTCATCCTGAGCATTGACCTGCACATACTCCGCGCGCACCCAGCCGGATGAATCCGCATACAAGATCTGATACCAGCTATTCGTTGAATCCTGTGCAGTAATCTGCACCTTCGTAAATATGTTAATTGTTCCCAATGCGGCGCTGGCGGTTGAAGGTTGTGAGCGCACGTTAATCTCAGTAGTCGTTGTGCCTTCAATCGGAACGGAAAGCGTCGGCTTAATGACGTTGATGGCAGGCGCGGGCAATTCGAGCGTAGACGTTGGTTGCGCGGGCAGCGGCGTGGATAATGCCGCAGTGACAAAGCCCGTTGTCGAGGCTGAATACCCTTCAGCTGAAATACAGCCTGCGCACACTAGGATAGAAAAAAGAAAAAATATTTTGGGCACACTTCTATTGTATCCATAACTGATGTGAATGATATGAGACATAAGGGCTAACAAAAAACCGCCCACCAAAGTATGCACCAGACCGCCGCTGGCGTGGGTGGGTGTGCCGTGAATCCCCTGCAATCTAGTCTCTTTGCAGAAGTATCACCCGCTATATCTGGCGGCGGTAACGCAAACCGTTGAAACTGTCAAATAATTAGGAAAAAGCAAATCTCTAATTTTGATTATTCGACAGTCTCGTTGGATATGCCCTAAGACGTAAAACCCCCGCTGAGTTTTGTGCTCGGCGTTTTTTTTATTTGCGCGGCTTGCCTTTAGGGTATCCGCGTTGAGGGCGTGGAGTGGACGTGAATTTTGTTTGTTGCTCTAATCCGTTTGCTAATAACACTTTTTCTAAAATGTTTGTATGATTCAGGGAAGGAGAGGCATTGGTGCATAAATTGAGAAATAGATACAATGCGCCTATCGGTAAGAAGCGCTTACACAACTTGGTAACTATGCGGATAACTTGTCGCCAAAGATGGTGTTCAAGCGGAACATCACCGTTTCGGCTAAAGAACGAACAGGATAGCCAGAATCTTCCTTCCATTGTTGCCGTCCATGCTTGCGAATATAACGCAAATTCTCGTCGCGTTTGTGTCGCTCCGCTTTTGAATTTCCATATTGCCAGATATGCGCCGAGGTAGACTTTGGTCAACGCGCGGTTGCTGTTTGTATACAGAAAAGCGCCCTGCCTATACCCTCTCCGCACTGGGAGAGGGGCAAGTCAACCTTGCGAAAAGTCAACGTAGATGGAGCCTACTATGCCTGAGTTTATGCCAAGCAGGTTACAAAAACAACAAAACAAAGAAATTATAAATAATATGCACAATAGTACTTGACGTAAGAGATTTTGTGCGCCAAACTAAATATCCTAGCAGTAAACTTATTGCTAAACCTACAGTAAAAAAATATACTGGATTCGTCAGAGTCATGTTTATATGCGAAACCCAAAAGAGGAATGCTTGAAAAAAAAAGATTGTGGTGTCTTTCCAGTTCTTGCCTTTCAAAAATATCTGCAACATTCCTCTGTAAAAAAACTCCTCATAAACAACACCAGAAAATCCATACCCGATAAGCCCTATGGAAGCATACTTAATTCTCTCAGGCTGAATCCCTTGACTTATCATGCAAATAGATACAATAAACCCGGCA